>JAPHSZ010000197.1 GCA_026196545.1 Gammaproteobacteria bacterium | reverse complement strand
TTCAGGCATCGGCCAATATTGAAACCATGGATGAGCAGGCAGAAGGCATGCCAATCGTCACCGAAAGACAGGATAACGTAACGCTGAATACCATCATGTCGAATAATTTTGGTTTTGGTGGCACCAACGCCTGCCTGGTTTTCCAGCGCTACCAGTCATAATCGCTCAAACAGACAGGATACATTTCGTGACACGAGGTGTATTTTGTCTGGCAAGTGCTACAATCCCTGTAATCGTTCTATCGTAAGGAAATCATGGGGATAACATGAACAAACTCATTACTCAGAATCACATTCTTCTGGCGAGTAGCTTGCTACTGATCGCTTCAACTCATGCAATGGCAGACCGCCCCGCAATGAGTGAGCGCAGCGAAACCTTCGAACCTGAAATTGTCGATATATCTACCACGGCTGAAGACACAGCAGAACTGGAATCAGTGCCCGAACTGGAAGAGATGCCTGAACTGGAAGCAGTACCTGGTATAGAAGAAATGCCCGTTCTGGAAACCACTACTGAAGCTGACGAAATCTCCGCCGTTGAAGTCGAGATGCAACATAAACAGGCTGTTGAAGAAGTTGAGCTGGAACAGGAAATAGTCACTGACGAAACCGAAGCCGAACCCGTGATCCACGTTTATGACCACAGGACCGAGACCGAAATAACCGGCGATGTTATTGAAATACAGGAGGGCGACACCCTGCCCGTTCGTGTTGTCGATTTTCCACGCCGCGGCATGACCATGGACAAAGTCAGAAATGAACTGGGCGAACCACTGGAGGCCTCTGATGCTATTGGTGAGCCACCAATCACTACCTGGACCTACAGTGATCGAGTGGTCTATTTTGAATACTCCAGTGTTGTTCACGTGGTAGCCACAAACTGAAACAGCTGCTCGATCTACAACTCGGCGACAGCCCACTGCAAAGACTTCAATCACCCCTGCTGGAAACGGCCGGGGTGAATTTATCTGTCAAACGCGAAGACCTGGTTGACTATGAACTGGGCGGCAACAAATGGCGCAAGATGAAATACAATCTTGAAGCTGCAACCCAGCAAAACCACAACACCCTGCTCACCTTTGGGGGCGCTTATTCCAACCATATTTACGCTACTGCCGCAGCCGGCAAACGGCTTGGGCTACGCACTATCGGCATCATCAGGGGCGAAGCTCATAACCCACTCAACCCCACTCTACAATTTGCCAGAGACTGTGGCATGCAGCTGGAATACCTTGACCGAACTCGATACAGAAACAAAACAGGGCCCGAATTTATTGAAAGCCTGAGAAAAAAATACGGTCGATTTTATTTGTTGCCCGAAGGCGGCAGCAGCACCCTGGCACTCAAGGGCTGTGCCGAAATCATTGAAGAAATTGATGAAAATTTTGATTTTATCTGTAGCGCCTGCGGCACCGGCGGCACACTGGCGGGACTAATTAGTGGTCTAAAAGCTCAGCATAAAGCCATCGGTTTTGCGGTACTCAAAGGCGGCGGTTTTCTGTCCGGTAATATTCAAAATTTCCTGCAACAGGCTAATGCAGAATCATCGGCATCCTGGCAGATTAAAACTGATTATCATTTCGGTGGTTATGCAAAAACCAAGCCCGAACTCTGGACATTCATCGAACAATTCAAAAAAGATTTTGATATACCACTGGACGGGGTCTACACGGGAAAAATGTTCTATGGATTATTCGATTTAATTAAGACTGGATATTTCCCCAAAAGCAGCCGGATTATTGCCATTCACACCGGCGGCCTTCAGGGAAATTTGGGCTTCAACAAAAATTAGGAACCTTGTTCCTGTTCATTTTCGTGTTTTTCACGATGCTCTTTTGACTGACGGCGGAATTCTTCCAGCATTTCACCCGCGACCGATTCAAAATCACTAAACACTTCCTTATCTTTATCGGTCATTTCTATTTCCTTGACGATGCTGCCGTTAAACACAACCCTGTAATTGGGTGTCAGGGTAAATTTTTTCTTGTATTCAAAAAAACCTTCCATCGTAGCCTGTTTATATTTCTCATACTCTTTTTGCATATCCTTTTTACCGTCAAGCATCCTCTGTTTGAAAGTTTCAAAATCATCAGGGTCTCGCTTACGATGCACCTGATAACCATAACCCGAGGAAACAAACTCCAGTTCCCCTTCCTGCAGAGCGACACCTGATCCTTCTTCTTCAGTATCAGTCACAACAAAAGTGGTTCCCCTGACGCCGATAGTAGAGAATTTTGCCTTGACCTGCTGAGACCCAGAAAACACTTTACGGAAAGTAAAATAAATTTTTCCGCCAAGATGTGACAACCAGCCCTTCTTTTCAACTTTTAGAACACTTTTTTCACTCAGTATGGACAGGGAGCCATCATTCGTCTGAACGACCGCCTGGCCACCCGCACTGGTTTTTACCGTATCATTTTCATGAATAGCAATTTCAGCACCGGATGCTTCTCGCTCTTCTCCCTGCGCATTGACAATTTTAACCACGCCGCTGGTTTTGAGGATCTGGCCACGCACCTGCGGAGCAGCAAAAACGTCCTCCGTAGGAGCCGTTTCCTCGGCATGGGTCAAACCCGACTGCCATAAAAGACCAAGCATTGAAACAGATATAATTAAGCCAATTTTTTGAAACATAAACTACACCACCATTAGTAATAAATTTTCTGCCGCTGAGTATAACCGAAATTTCTACACGATGGTTTGAACCAACTCACACAGCAAATCATACACTGTTAGTTCTCCAGCTCTTCCCAGCGTTGATAGCAGGCCTCCAGCGCCTGTTCCGTTTCTTTCAGTAAAGCCTGTGTTTTTACAATTTCATTCTTATCCTGCTGAAAGAATTCTGGATCGGCCATTTGCGCATGGATACGTTCTATTTCAGTTTCCAGCTGCTCAATCTTTACGGGCAGGGCGTCGAGATCGCGTTGATCCCTGTAACTGAGTTTTTTCTTCTGGCCTTTATCGTTAGCTTCTTTCTTCGCAGGTCTGTCTGGTTTTACTGATGCCGGTTTAGAATCAGCGGCTTCAGCCATTGTTTGACGCTGGCGCAACCAGTCATCATAACCACCCACATATTCATTGACCATACCAGAACCTTCAAACACCAGCGTATTACTAACCACATTATTGACAAATTCACGATCATGACTGACCAGTAGCACCGTGCCGGAATAATTCAATATCAGTTCTTCCAGTAATTCCAGGGTTTCGACATCAAGATCATTAGTGGGTTCATCGAGCACCAGAATATTGGCCGGTTTGGAAAACAGGCGAGCCAGCAGCAGGCGATTACGCTCACCACCGGACAGGGCCTTGACTGGCGAGCGGGCACGATCCGGTGCAAACAGAAAATCCTGTAGATAACCAATAACGTGCTTGCGGGCACCGTTTATTTCTATGAATTCACGGCCTTCAGAAATATTATCCAGCACACTGGCTTCTTCATCGAGCTGGTCTCGCATCTGGTCGAAATAGGCAGTGGCCTGTTTGGTGCCCAACGACACCTTGCCCGAATGGGGCTGCAATTCACCCAGAAGAATTTTCAACAATGTGGTTTTTCCAGCACCATTGGGTCCAATAATGCCGACCTTGTCTCCACGCAATATGGTGGTGTTCAAATTTTTGATAATACTACGGCCATCGTAATCAAAGCTGACATCCTCAGCCTCAACCACCAGCTTGCCCGACTGTTCGCCCCGAACAATCTTCATATCCACCCTGCCGGTTTTCTGCCGCCGCTCGGCGCGTTCATTGCGCATTTTTTCCAGCGCACGTACCCGGCCTTCATTACGGGTTCGCCTGGCCTTGATGCCCTGGCGAATCCAGACTTCTTCCTGCGCCAGTTTTTTATCAAACTGGGCATTGGCTTCTTCTTCGGCCATCAGAAACTCTTCACGCCTTCTCAGATAAGTCGTATAGTCACAGGGATAACTGGTCAGTTTGCCACGATCCAGCTCGACAATACGGGTCGATAATTTGCGCATGAAAGCTCGATCATGGGTGATGAACAATAATGCTCCTTTGTAGTTCAGCAGTTGATCTTCCAGCCACTGGATGGCTTCCAGATCAAGGTGGTTGGTTGGCTCATCGAGCAATAACAGGTCAGGCTGTATCACCAGTGCTTTGGCCAGCAATACACGACGGCGCATACCACCGGACAGCTGGGTGAAATCAGCATCTCCATCCAGCTGCATTTTTGACAGAACCGATTCGACCTGCTGGTTCAGACCCCAGGCATCTGCCACTTCGATTTCGTGCTGGATGCGCTCCAGTTCGGCAAAGGCCTGCTCAGAATAATCTTCAGCCACACGATGGGTCGCATGATGGTAGGCTTTCAGCAAATCCGCCTGTGCACCCAGCCCCGTCGCCACCACATCAAAGATACTGCCCTGTAGATCATAAGGCACTTCCTGTTCCAGCCAGGCAATCTTGACCGACTTATTGATGTCGATTTCACCATGGTCCGGCTTAATCAGGCCACTGATCACCTTCAACAGGCTCGATTTACCCGTGCCATTGCGGCCCAGTAAGCTGACCCGCTCACCCGCCTCAATCGCCAGATTGACCTGCTCAAGAATCGCGGGGCCGCCAAAACTGACGTTGATATTTCGAAGTCTTATTATTGCCATAAAATTCGTTAACTCTGGTGCCGCATCAAAACCGTTTTAATTGTGAGATTTATGCGTAAAAAAATACTAAGTGACTGTTTTTTAATGCCTGAAATCTGGAAGTTTTACACAAGCAAAAATCACCACCTAAAAAAAGGTATTAACCATATTTAACGCACGAATTTGTCAATAGATCAAACCCAGAAAAAACATAAGCTATTGTTTTTTCAGAGAATTAATTATTTTTGCTCAAAAAACAAACAATCTAAAATTAATCCCCACATCAATAGGGGACTAGACGGTTACTCGACCTGTATCCACAGAGTTATCCACAGGATCTGTGGATGAGTTTTTCTGGAAATTCAGCTTGCCAAAAAAAGCCCGCCCGGCAGGTATCACACGTCATAATCCAGCACCGGCGACAACCAGCGCTCGGTCACCTTAATGTCTTCATTTTTACGTTTTGAGTAATCCTCAACCTGGTCTTTCTGGATTTTTCCAGTACCAAAATAGCGTGCATCAGGGTGAGAAAAATACCAGCCGGAAACGGCTGCCGTCGGCAGCATGGCAAAACTTTCGGTAATGGTAATGCCGGCATTCACATCAGGCTGAATCAACGACCACAAGGTCTGCTTCTCAGTGTGATCTGGACAGGCCGCATAGCCCGGCGCTGGACGGATTCCCTGATAGCTTTCAGCAATCAAATCACTATTATTCAATGATTCGCCACTGGCATAGCCCCAGAATTCCTTACGCACCCGTTCGTGCATGCGCTCAGCGAAAGCTTCAGCCAGGCGATCAGCCAGCGCTTTCAACAGAATGCTGTTGTAATCATCATGCTGCTGCTCAAACCGGGCAACGTGTTCAGCGATACCGATGCCGGTGGTCACCGCGAAGGCACCGATATAATCTTTCTTACCACTGCCTTTGGGCGCAACAAAATCGGACAAACACCAGTTGGGGCTTTGCTCTGTCTTGACCAGCTGCTGGCGCAAGTGATGCAGCACCGTTTGCACCTCACCGCGTTCATCATCAGCGTACAGCTCAATATCATCACCATTGCTGTTTGCCGGGAAGAAACCAATCACCGCGCGCGCCTGCAACCAGCCTTCATCAGTAATCTGCTTCAGCATGGCCTGCGCATCAGCAAACAGCTTGCGCGCTTCCTCACCCAGCGTTTCATGCTCAAGAATTTGAGGGTACTTACCCGACAGTTCCCAGGTGCGGAAGAACGGCGTCCAGTCGATGTAATCAATCAGCTCGGTCAGTGAATAATCTTCAAATACTTTTATACCCAAAAAGCTGGGCTTCGGTGGCGTATATGCACTCCAGTCAAATTTGAATGCGTTATCCCTGGCCTGCTGCAAAGTTGAAAACTTTTTAGTGGTCTGGCGCTGGCTACGCTTGATACGCATCTGCTCGTATTCATCTTTTATACTCTGGATGTACTCAGTACCACGTTCCT
>JAPHSZ010000111.1 GCA_026196545.1 Gammaproteobacteria bacterium | reverse complement strand
CCCATAAACAACAAAGCAGCACCAGACAGGAAGAGGAATTATTTTCCAGATCAGAAGCCCTGAAACTGGCTGCAGATAATATTGAGCTGGCCAACGAATTAACTAATATGCTGATCGAGGAACTGCCTTCTTATTTACAGAGCATCAACGATGCCTTAGCCAAACACAATATCAAACAGCTTCGGCATGACACCCACAAACTTCACGGTGCCGCTCGCTGCTGCGGCACTTTGGCACTCAGACAGGCCGCTGAACGACTTGAATCTGATATTGATAATAATAATTCTGAAACCCTGGAACCCAGTTCACACCAGCTTATTGATGAAATAGAAAGGCTGATTAACACCGACCAAAGCACGTTCATGCTTTAAGTTGAACGTTTAGCCCTGCCCCTCCATCACCACGAAAGCCGTCGCATAATGCTTTTCATCTGAAATACTTAGCCATGAGACTTTCATCCCCAACTTATCTGCACGCTCTTTGGCTAACTCGAACAGCTCAATCAATGGGCGGCCTGATGCATCATGGCCTATACCTATCATTTTCATACCGATACCTGCTGAAAAACCTGTACCCAGTGCTTTAGCCACGGCCTCCTTGGCTGCAAACCGCTTGGCCAGAAAACGAACCGGATATTTACTTTCCTGATACTCCTGCATTTCACTTTCACACAGAATTCGCTGTGCAAACTGAACACCGTGACTATCATGGATCAGCTGAATACGATTAATCTCAACAATATCCAGACCAGTTCCGACAATCATTACACACCTCATTAAAAAATCGCCTGTATATTAACACCACATGCGCCACATAATCTCAAATAGCCATGTCTGAGTTATAGCTTTCAGCGGCTATCTTTGCTATTTTTCACCTATCAATAATAAAAGTCACACAGGAAGTGTATTCAGGAAGAAAGATGCAAGATTTTCAACGTTATATTCGATATGCACTGGGCCTGGCCCTTTCACTGATGTTTTTGCTGCACGTTGGGGGCCAATACCCGCTCACCGCTCTCACGGTCATGGAAAACCTTGCCTACGACACGCGACTCAAGCTCACCCTGCCTGATAAAAAAGTCAATCAGGTTGTGATCATTGATATTGATGAAAAGAGCCTGGGTGAGATTGGCCGCTGGCCCTGGAATCGTAATGTTATGGCTGATATTAACGACAGCCTGTTCGATCACTACAAAATTAAGGAGATCGGCTACGATATCGTCTTTGCCGAGGAAGATATCGATGAAGGCGGTAAATTGCTGGAGCAAATGTCAAAGGAATCACTCAAACACAATAAAAACTTCCAGCAGGAATACCAGAAAGTCCGGCATTCCCTGCGCCGCGACGAAATGTTTGCCAAAAGCCTCAAAGATCGCAAAACCATCATGGGCGCCGTTTTTATCAACAACAAATCATCAGAATCCAAAGGCACCCTGCCCCAACCGGTGGCGCATCTTGATGACAGCACACAAGGACGCATACCTTTCTACACACCCGACGCCTACACCGCGAATCTTGAAATATTACAGAACAATGCCTTCAGGGGCGGTTTTTTTGACAACCCGGCACTCGACGATGACGGCGTATTCAGGCGTGTACCGCTATTACAGGACTACAGGGGACAGCTACACGAATCACTGGCTCTGGCGCTGGCACGCACCGCCATCGGCTCCCCGCCCATCGAACTCGTCGTTGAAACCAATGTGGAAGGATCAACAGAACTGTTTCTTGAGTGGGTCAAAATTGGTGACCAGTACATCCCTGTCGATGAAAGCGGCACCGTACTGGTGCCCTACATAGGCAAACAGAAAAGCTTTGACTATATCCCAGCTACAGACGTACTCAATAAAACCGTCGAGATGGACAGGCTAAAGGACAAAATTGCACTGTTTGGCACCTCAGCTCCCGGCCTGCTCGACCTGCGTACCACCCCACTCGAAGCCGCCTATCCTGGAGTAGAGATTCACGCCAACATCATTCAGGGCATTCTTGACCAGCGCATAATGCAAAAGCCTGGCTACACCAAAGGCTTTGAATTCATCCTGCTGGTGGTGCTGGGATTATTACTCACCTTCCTGCTGCCCTGGCTCTCAGCCACCTGGGGCGTCGTCGTTTCAGCCTCTGTGGTCAGCCTGCTGATCATCGGCAATATGCTCGCATGGACACAGTTCCAGATGGTTCTCCCCATCGCTACACCGGTATTGCTCACGGTGGTTCTATTTACCTTGCAGATGATTTACGGCTTTTTCATCGAATCTCGCGGCAAGCGCCAGCTGGCCCACCTGTTCGGGCAATACGTGCCACCTGAACTGGTTAATGAAATGAGCAAAAAAATGGAAGAAATCAACCTGGATGGTGAAATCAAGAATATGTCGGTGCTGTTCTCTGATGTGCGCAACTTCACCACCATTTCCGAAAGCATGGAGCCAAAAGAACTCACCGAACTGATCAACGGCTTCCTGACGCCTATTACCGAAATCATCCACAATCAACGCGGCACCATCGACAAGTACATGGGGGACGCTGTAATGGCCTTCTGGGGCGCACCACTGGACGACCCGAAACACGCCCTGCACGCGATGAATGCCGCCATGCAGATGACCGAACGCATGCACAACCTCCGGCAGGAGTTTGGCAAACGCGGCTGGCCTGAAATCAAGATCGGTGTTGGTGTAAACACCGGTGACATGAACGTCGGCAACAAAGGTTCTGAATTCCGGGTCGATTACACCATCCTGGGCGATGCGGTAAATCTGGGTTCACGCCTTGAAGGCCTGACCAAGGTCTATGGCGTTGACATCATCGTTGGAGAGGCGACCAAATACGCAGTACCCGAATACGAATACCGTGAACTCGATCTTGTTAAGGTCAAGGGCAAAGATGAGCCTGTGGCCATCTATGAACCCATCGACCTGCTGGAAAATGTCGACAAATCGGTTCGTCAGGACCTGAAACGCTACAATCTTGCTCTCAAGTTTTACCGCTCAAAACACTGGGATGAAGCAGAGCGCGAATTTTTTGCACTCAGCTCCATTGATAAAGAGCGCAAGATCTACCAGATCTATCTCGACAGGATCATGGAGTACCGCAACAACCCACCTCCTGAAGACTGGGACGGCTCATTTACACACACCAGTAAATAAGCCATTTTCCTGCCTGATATTAAAAACGCCCTGCTTTGGGGTATTTTTCAATTCAGCAAACATTAATGAAAAAACCAGTATTTCAGCTATAACAGGCCTATATCAACCTTAAAAAAGTGGAATATGAGCCAAAGACGATCACAATACGACATTAGCAACAGTGTTAATGTTTCAGACACCTTTCAGGTACAACAAACTGTGCTTGATATCTTTGCTGACATCTATCCATCATTTAAACGTGAGGTACTCCAGAAAGCCTTTGACGACTGCAACCAGCTTTTTGAAGGTGAACACCCTGACTACCTGCCCTGCGACACCTTCTACCACGACAAGCAGCATACGATGGACATGACGCTGGCGCTGGCACGCCTGATCAATGGCCATGAACGTAGCGTCACAAAAGATGAGCATATTGGTGCTGACAGGGCTGTACTCGGCATTATTACTGCCCTGTACCACGATTCCGGCTATATGCGCCGCAAACATGATTACAGGCATCACAACGGTGCTGAATACACACTGACACACGTTAGTCGTAGCGCTGAATACCTCAAACGCTATTTCTACAAGATCAACCTGGGTGAGTTTTCACAAATTTCGGCCAATATGGTGCATTACACCGGTCTGGAAGTCGCCCCCAGCCACATCAGATTACCCGACCAGCAAACACACCTGGTCGGCCATATGCTGGGCACCGCCGACTTAATCGCCCAGATGTCCGATCGCTGTTATCTGGAAAAATGCCGTGAACGGCTTTATGTTGAATTTGTACTCGCAGGCATTGCTGTACAGGTTGATAAAGCAGGAAAAGAACACGTTATTTATGAATCCGCCGAAGACCTGCTGAGAAAAACACCGGCCTTTTTTGAACGTGAAGTGATGATTCGCCTCGACAAACTTTTCAATAAAGTTTATCAATACGAAAATATCCATTTTGACGGCAAACACAGCTACATCAAAACTGTTTATCAAAACCAGGAATATCTGGAAAAGGTTTTAAAAACTAACGACTTCAGCCTGCTGCGCCGAAAACCACCGGAAAATTACGGCACGAAAACGTTTGTAGGCCTGGAAGAATATCTGGATCAGTATCCGCAGCAAAAAGGCCTGTTTAAAGCCGGATAAAACTAGGACAGCAATTCATCCAGCTGTTGTTCATCAATAACCTTTACCCCCAGTTTTTCAGCCTTGCTCAATTTTGACCCGGCCTTTTCACCCGCCAGCAAATAATCTGTTTTGGCTGAGACACTACCTGTTACTTTTGCGCCGGCTGCCAGCAACTTTGCCTTTGCCTGATCACGTGTCATCGAATGCAACGTACCGGTGATAACAAAGGTCCTGCCTTTTAATTGTTCATTAAGCGCTGAAGCAACAGCCTGTTGTTTAAAATTGATACCTGAATCAAGCAACTGTTTGATCACATCAAGATTATGCTGCTCAGAAAAGAAATGCACTACATGCTGTGCGACCACAGGCCCGACATCGGGCACTTCCTGCAAACGCTCTTCACTGGCCTCGGCCAATGCATCCAGGCTTCCAAAAGCATCTGCCAGGCTCGATGCTGTAGTTTCACCGACTTCACGAATTCCTAAGGCATAAATAAATTTCGCCAACGTTGGCTGCCTGCTCACCGCAATGGCTTCAATGAGGTTATGTGCAGACTTGTCACCCATACGCTTAAGCGCAGCCACGGCATCAATATCCAGTTGATAAAGATCCGCTACAGTATCGATCAAACCTGCTTCCACAAGCTGTTCAACCAGCTTGTCGCCCAAGCCATCAATATCCATAGCCTTGCGCGATGCATAATGTTTAATCGCTTCAGTACGTTGCGCTTTACAGAACAAACCACCACTGCAACGTGCCACCGCCTCACCTTCGGTCTGCTCAACATCTGACTGACAAACGGGGCATTTATCCGGTAGAGCAATGGGCTTAACATCCTTGCCACGCGCACTGTTCACTACTCGTGCCACTTCAGGGATCACATCACCCGCACGCCGCACTATGACCTGGTCACCAATATGAATGTCTTTTCTTCTGACTTCATCCATATTGTGCAGCGTCGCATTGCTTACAGTAACACCACCGACAAAAACTGGTTTGAGCCTGGCAACGGGCGTTAATGCACCGGTGCGCCCTACCTGGAAATCCACGTCGAGAATTTTTGTCACTTCTTCCTGCGCCGGAAATTTGTGTGCAATAGCCCAACGTGGCGCGCGAGCAACAAAGCCCAGTTCATTTTGCAGCGACAGGCGATTAACTTTATAAACAACACCGTCTATATCGTAGGCCAGCTGATCGCGCCTTTGCAGAATATCATTATAAAAGGCGACACAACCACTGATCCCTTCAACTACTTTTGACTCACCACAAACAGGAAAACCCCAGCGTTTAATCTGCTGCAAAATTTCACTGTGCGTTTCCGGCAAGTCATAACCTTCGACTATGCCTGCTGAGTAACAATACATCGCCAACGGCCTTTGCGCTGTAATTTCCGGGTCAAGCTGGCGCAACGAACCTGCCGCCGCATTGCGTGGATTAACAAACGTCTTTTCACCTTTTTCACGCGCCTGACGGTTCAATTCATCAAAGCCCGCTTTGGGCATAAATACTTCACCGCGAATTTCGAGCACGTCAGGATAGTCTTCGCCCATTAAACGCAATGGCACAGACTGCACCGTTCGAATATTCTGTGTTACATCCTCACCGATTTCACCATCGCCACGCGTGGCCGCCTGTACCAGTTCACCGTTTTCATAGACAATACTAATAGCCAGGCCATCCAGTTTCGGCTCTACCGCAAACTCGACCGTATCGGTTGAATTTAACCGGTCCTGAATCCGTTTATAAAAGGCCTGTAATTCATCTTCTGAAAACACATTATCCAGGGACAACATAGGAATGCGATGCTGTACCTGTGAAAATGAATCCAAAGGTTTTGCACCGATACGTTGCGTGGGTGAATCATGGGTAACAAGTTCCGGATGATCCTGCTCCAGCTTTTGCAGTTCTCGATAAAGCCGGTCGTATTCACTATCGGAAATTTCAGGATCATCCAGCACATAGTACAGATGCGAATGATGCCATAGCTGTTGCCGAAGCCTGTCTATTTTTTTCTGGATTTTATCGGTAACCACGATAAATAAAAAACTAGGTGTTTTGTTTCTGTGAAATTAAATTTCGATAATACTCTGCATCCGCCTGGGTAATAGGCTGGCGATACTGGTTGCATAAAGTCGCGCCCAGCATTTCAGATATGTGATACGAACAGCGTAGCATTTCATCAAAATCATCAGCGGGGTTCGACAAATCAGACAACTGCATAAACACGGTCAGGCCCGTCGTGGTCATTTCATGAATGCTGTCAGGATCAAAATTTCCCGGCTCCACCATATTGGCCAGACTAAAAACAGTTTTCTCATCAGCATCGAGGCGATGAAAAATATTCATCTGACCAAAACTTAGGCCATTAGCCTGTGCTGCACTGTTTATTTTATCGCCTGACAAAAGATTAGAAGGTTTAGCAAGAATATACAGGACAACAATATCAGTGCTATCACCTGCCTGATCAGACTTGCCACTTTCATCCAGCAGCGGCTCATCTGGAGATGTCTCGACTTCATCTAGTGGCACAAATAAATCATCCTGCTCTAACGCCGACTCATCCTGATAGATTTTAAGGTCTTCATCTGCCTGCGTGCGTTCGGAAGGAAATTCATCTAAAGAATCGTACTCATCATCGCGTGCAACAATGCGCACTTCTCCGACACCTTCATCCAACTCATCCCAGTCACGTGCTGAAAAATCCGGGAGGTCTTCCTTGGCATCAAAAAGATCAGAACTATTGCCGCTTCGACGATTGCGACCAAAAAGATATATGGCAAGAATAAAAATGATTCCAGCGGCAAGCAATATCCAGCGCAGGTTTTCCATTATCGTTCTCTAATTGAATTAAACAGCGGCCATAGTTGCAGCCTCGGCAACATCAACGGTAACCAATCGGGACACACCGGCCTCACGCATGG
>JAPHSZ010000058.1 GCA_026196545.1 Gammaproteobacteria bacterium | reverse complement strand
CTGGCTTTCCATCTATGATGATCTGGCTGAAACCGGTCTTGCCGCTGCCGACGGTGGAAAGGTAGGCGCTGGTCAGCATTGAGCTTAGCCAGCTGGGTCGATAGGCAGAATGAATCTGCAGCATAGTACCTTCTGCCACCGGCACTGCGTCCAGCTCTATTAAATAATCGCTGGTGCCTACCGGGCCATGTGCGGCGTGTAGCCGCAAGGATAGTTGCTTGTTATCCTGCCGGATCACCTCAAACCGATAGCTCATCTGGTAACTGTCTTCAGGTGACTCATAAATTTTGCGGCCGCTGTACACGGTTAGCACATCACCCGTATCGCGTTTTTCATAAGTGCAGGCCTTGATATTAAAATGCAGTGGCATCACCTGGCACCAGTTGCGTGCCTGAGCCAGCGCAGTGGCGACCTGTATGAACGGAGTCGATACAATGCTATGAACCTCGGCGCTGAGCAAATCCTCCTGTTCGGAAGAGGTCAGGTTTATGTCTGTACCGGGCAGGGTTACGCTGCCACCATTTTTGAGACGATGGTAGTGCTCGAGCAGTGAGGCCTTGCCCCATGCCGTCGAAGCCATAACCAGAATGACCAGGGCTAGCCCGAGGTGGCGGAGTTTGTAAAAAAGATGGGTAATAGTCTGCAAGCGGCACCCGTAAACATATAGTGCAAAATCAAATGTTAGAGCAGGATGTAAGCAACAAGTTCAATATTACTGTATTAGATAGCGAAATGAGCAATAATCTTATGATGTGTTTTTTTAAATTTATTGTTTAGCATTTATTATGGTATTGCCATATTCACGTTGTAGCTGACTAAGACGATTGGTTTCAATTATGTTTACGCCAAGATCGGCATAGGTTTTAATTTGTTCAACAGTGTTAATGGTATATGCCACCCATTGCCATGGCCCTTGCCATAAGTCATTTTTATTCTGCGGGAAAAAATCAGTATCGACAAACAGATACTCGGGTGAGAGTCTGTCCGCCTTAACCTGGTTTGAGTCAGACCAGTCAGGCAAAACCCAGCCGATGGACTGGGGATATTTATCACGGGCATAAACCAGTGCATCGTAATTAAATGATATTAAAACGCACTGCTCCTTAATTTCCTCCAATGCCTCCATGACAAGATCTACTACCCTGTTTCCAAAACAGGAAAGACTCTCCTGCTTGATCTCAATAAAACAGATAACCTCGGGCCATTTTGTTAGTAGATCGGAAAACTGTTTTAGAGATGCGATGCGACTGTGGTTGAACGTGCCTGAAAAGTGACTGGAAAAGCCTGCTGGAATATCCTTAAATAAAGCAAAATTACTTTTTGTAATGCTGATATTTTTTCCTGTCAGCCTGTTCAGGTTTTCGTCATGGCTGAGTACGACAATATTATCAGCCGTGACCTGCACGTCTGTTTCTATATGAGTTGCGCCAGAGTCAAGGGCATGTGAAAAACTCGCCAGGCTGTTTTCTGGATATGAATCTGGTTCGCCGCGATGAGCGACTAGATAAATGTGATTTGTCATATTGGAATACAATTGATTACTTTGCTGGCGGCATTCATTGATTGACGATAGTAAGTTCAAGCGTAGATGCTGGAGATACGGCAAAGTACTTGCCGTTTTCAATCAAAAGGCAGGTAGCAGGGCCGCCATAGTGTTTGGACATGCCAACATCAATCATAATCACCTTTCCATAGGGTGTGCATAATGTAAATCCTGATACTTGACCATAGCTTCGTGATTACCAATCAGGGCGTGGATGTATCCGCCAGCGACTAACGCCTGGGTTTCCAGCTCCATCAGTAAATCCATGACCTTGCGCGAATCGGGCCCACGGTCAAGAATATCACCTATTTGCACCAGGTGTGTTTTACCACCGATCCATTTATTATTAGTGTTAATGACATTGGCTGCACGCAAGGTTTTTACAAATTGATCGTAATCACCGTGCACATCACCAACAGCAACAATCCGATCAATATCAGTCCAGCTAGATGGCTGGGCGTAGGCAACGCTGACTAAAAATAATAATGTAAAAGGCAGTAGAGAAAATTTTGCAGGAAATTTAAAAGTCATGTTGCATCCCAGACAGGCTTACCCAGAAATGAAGCCAGTGTGTCAGCATCGTCCCGGAGCTTTTCCTGATTGCCATGGTCAATTACATTAATACGCTTACCGTTCTTTAAAACAAGGTTTAATTCATAACTGTAGTATGAGCTTTTGTTGCCTCTGACATATTCAGAAATCAGCTGTAATGCGTAAATCTTGTTAAGGTCGGCAATAGACTTAAGCATGATTTTTTTCGCCACCTGGTCCGGTGATTTTCGGCCTTTCCAGAAATAACCCTTAGTCTTGTCAAAAACGACAGGGGCCGTACCAAAGTAAAACAGGGCGCTACCTACGCATAAAAAAATAAAGCCGATTAACATAGGCATGATGGTGTCTATATTGAAAGCAATCTCATTAGATGAAGCGCTGGCGACAGGGAAGCCGATTAGCACTGCCACGCCTGCCAGAGCAAAGATAAGATAAAACAATTTTGCGCCAGTGGATGCCTGAAACTCTATACGATTAGGTGTGATCTGAACCAGATTGTGTGTTTTGAAATTAGCGCCGCCACCTTTTGCCGGTGACCACTCAGTCTGCATTGCCAGCGGATCATTGAGAGATGCAGGGTCAAAAGAAGTGTGCTCACCTGAAAGGCTTTTCAGTTTTTCAATAAATTTTTTGAACATGAGACTACCTATTTTTATAACTGGGCTGGCAAGTTAGCTGTTGAGGTTATCAATAAAACCCAAATAAATCGAGTCAGGACTTATTAATACGCAATTATGCTGTGTTGAGGCAAGGGTTCTGCTATTTTTATTTATTCAATCCTGAAATCGGTTTAAACATCCGCCGATACTGGCTTGGAGTTAAACCGGTCAGCCGTTTAAACAATCGCCTGAAAAACGAAACGTCTTCGTAGCTAACTGCAACACTGATATCATCCACTGGCATCTGCCCTGTTTCCAGCAAGGTTTTGGCTTCCTCAATGCGCAAGTTTTGTATGGTTTCAATCAGTGTTGCACCAGTTGCAGCTTTAAAACGCCGCTTCAAAGTGCGCTCAGGAATTTTTGCCTGTTCGACCACCTGCGTAATCGCATTTGTTTGTTTGTAATTTTCTTTCAGCCACTGCTCACAGTTGCGCACCACCGAATCTGCATGTGGCGCACTCCTTACCAGTGAGGTATAAGGTAGCTGGCCCTCACCGTGCCACTTTAACAAATATGCTTTTGCGATTCGCAAGGCCTCTCCCGTACTGGCATGACGTGAAATTATATGAATAGCCAGATCATGCCAGGATGTTGTACCGCCAGCGGTTACGATGCGGCCAGCGGTATCAGCAAATACCAGGTTGGGTTCCGGGCAGAAATGGACTTTGGGATAATGCGTTCTGAATAAATCCTTATAGCTCCAGTGTGATGTCGCCTGACAGCCATCGAGCAGACCAGATTCGGCCAGCATTATCGAACCTGAGCAGGCAGAATACAGTGTTGATCCCTGTTTATACATATGACGAATCCATTCCATCAATTCAGGATAACGTCCTTCCAGGCCCTCATCAGGCCCCAGCCAGAGTTCCGGAAGAATAACGATATTGGCATCCGGGGCATCTGCAATCGAACACTCCGGGTTAACCGGAATACCGTTGCCACAACAAAAGATTGCCTTCTCTGGCGAGATGATACGAACCTGAAACAGCTTATCTTGTGCTTCTGAGCGTACCAGTGTTTGCCAGATGTTTCCTGCCGCCAGCAGCACATCGACCATGCCGTACAGCGCCGAACCGGCTGTCTCCGGTACGGCAACAATGAGAGCATTGATTGGGGGTTTATTAGAGATTTTTGCTGATTTTTGCATATTTATTATTAATTAGTGGCACAAATGCCCCTTTATTGCCAAATGTCCATCTTATTAAAGGTCGTGTCAAGTCCTACTATTTACCCAGGCCGAAGCAAACGATGTAACTGGCAGTGCATCCGGCCACGTTAACAACAGTAAACGATGAGGACAAAATCATGAAAGAGCAAAACAACACAACATGCAATGGCCTTAACCTGCAGCAGATGAGCAAAACCGTTGCAGCGATTAAGGGAACCCCCTCACTTGGCGAGTTCGAATTTCGTGCCAGCAACCAGTGGGTCAATGGTGGTGAAAACCGCTCAAGCATAAAAGGCTTCTACGGTGCTGGCAGTGAAGATGAATCACGCAGAGAGCCATTCATCTTTACCAACGGCGAGCCCCCCATCCTGTTAGGTAACAACGAAGGAGCAAACCCGGTGGAATATTTATTGCACGCACTGGCTGGTTGCGTAACGACTACTACCGTATTACATGCAGCCGCTCGAGGTATACAGATCAACAAACTTTCTACCGAACTGGTAGGCAACATAGATGTACAGGGGTTGCTTGCACTGGATGACAATGTTCCGGTCGGTTATGAGTCGATTAGCATGAAGATGGATATTGAAGCCGACTGTAGCGATGAAGAAATTGATGACCTGCTCTCTTTTGCTGAGCAACACTCACCTGTTTGCAACACCGTGTGTAAACCTGTACCAGTCACATTGAAAAGAGTTAAGCAGGTTAGAGCAGCAGCTTGATCAAAAACAGGGGGATTCAATTAAAGGGGTAGCTCCCTTTAATTGAATTTAACAGAACCTAAATCTTTAACCAGGATCTTTATAGATAAGTGTTATGAAAATAGTGATTATTTATTGGGAGCCTAATTCAATAATTCATTAATCCGGGGGTAAAGATATGAATCCCTTCACTCAACATACACAGCAACAAGGCGTCACCTACATAGAGCATCTACTTTTTGCAGCAGGAATTGCATGGCGGTTATTGAATAGTGTATTTGCATTTGCAGTACATGCAATATTTCCATTTATCGATATCGACAAAACACTTGACCTGGAAGCAACGGCCAATTATTTACAGGAACGTAATCACTGGATTGAACATGCTAAATTACATGAACAGAAAAATTCAACGATGATGGTAGATACGAAAAATCACGCTGTCAGTCATTAGTTTAAGAAGGACGTATTGGTTAGATTGTTTTTTCAGGAACAGAAAAACCCCGGGTTAGAGAGTCATTAATGCCAATACTAGAAGTTACGCTCTCTTTGCCACCGGGGTTGTTTGTAGATATCTACCTACAAAACCACTTCCTGCATATCATCCAGCCAGCCAGCTTTATCGTCCAGTTGCATCACCATCATGCGGCTGGCTATCTACGGCTCTTCAGGTCTTGAGTGAATTTGTTTCAGAATCAGCTTGTCGTCGATTCTTCCGACTATTTCAATCTTGCCAATATCGTGGCCCATAATAAACTTAAAGCGCTTGGCGTAGCCATCGAGTTTCAGTTTGGCTTCATCGACGATATAAATGCCTTTTTTCAATGGCACCGGCGACGACTAATTCGTTCTCTTCAGGTAGCGCCAGTTTCCGACAATGCCACGTACTGCTTGATTGTATCGATGGAGTTGATGTTGTTTTTTAGTTCGGCCTGCCAGTCGATGCTCGACCAATTGATATGTTTTAACTTTTCGAGTTCAGATAAACTCATTAGTCCTCCATATTTAAAATGATAAGAGGATATAGCCTAACATAGGGGGATTTTTATTTGGATTGTCCAGCGGTTACGGTATTAAAGAATGGAGAAAAGGGTTATTTCTTTGCTTCTGGCGAGCAAAGACACTCAATCAGGCGTTCAACCTGTCGGGTGCAACAGCCGGTTCCCATGGTGGCATAGGTCTGTTTTTTAATCTCTTCCACTGTTGTCGCGCCATTGACGATGGCGTTGATAATATCCATCTTAACAACTTCATTGCAGGTGCATAGATTGCGGTCTAAATTTCTCTTTAGAATAGGTGGGAGTTTATCCAGTGGGTTTGTGTCAGGGTCGTTTTTCAAAGTGTAGGAAGTATAAAGACCCTTTATAACCAGAGTCAAATCAAAACAGTAAAGGCTTTGGTTAAATTTTTCTGTTCAATGTTATTTATGTAGAGAGGCTGACTTTTTACAATATAAACATAGGACATTAATTTATCCCAGTGTTGGTATCCAGCTAACATTATTAATACAGCTAATATATATTTAAGCATTGTTGTCTCCATTAACTAAAAGTCCATAAAGAAATTCATTAAACGCTACATATTGGCAACAAGGGCAAAATACATGCCATCTATATAAAAGGAAGTTTTTGTATTGATAAATCATTGATTTAATGAGCGGGCTTCCCTGGTTTGTGGGGTGGTGGGTAAAAATGTACATCAGAGAGCAATTGACATTAGATGGCAACATTTTTTGAATAAGCCGAGTTTTACCTATGAACCTAAATGATTTGCCAAAATAAGATAATCTTAATCGTGACCACAAACATTCAAATTAATTGAAGCTGGGCATCATTGATCGTGATAGTAATGTCAGTATTGGTATGCAAACGAAATTGCAACCCGATAACTGTCGTCGTCAGCGGCATCGAGTGCCAGATCAAATTGCAGTGCCTCGCTGAACAACATGCCGACACCGGCGGTGAGGTGTTGTACATCTTTACGATTGGGATAGATAAGCTGTGAGGTAGAATCGGTACCGTAATACTTGATGTCATGGGCCGGGTCCAGATAGTATCCGGCGCGCAGTGCCAGCGGCTGCTGTTTGAACCGGGTGCGGTATTCAAGCCCGAGGTGGAGTTCGACCACATCCCTGGCCTTGAAATCACTATTACTCTGGATGACGGTGATGTCACCGCCGGGATAGGCATAGGGAGCGTGGAATTCCTCAATGTAGCTATAGTCGATACGAGTCGCCTCAATGGCAAAGGTCCAGGCTTCGTTTGGCGTGTAGGCGAATCCGATAGACAGGCTTACAGGTAGTTGTAATGAACTGGGACAGATCCAGTTTCCGGTAGGTGTGCCATCGGCAAGTACGCCGATATTGACATCACCCATGCAGCCGTTTTGTTGGGCGCTGTTGATGGTTGCTGGTGAGTTTGCAGTGGTCATGGTGTATTCGGTATTCTGGGTCAGGGTGTAGTTGGCACCGAAGGCCATGGTTTCAGTGGGACGATAGAGCAGTCCGAAGCGCCATATCGGTTCCTGCTCGGTCTGGCTGCCATAGCTGGCGAATTCAATTCGATCAAAACTGCCTGGCTGTGGCGTTTGATCCTGCTTTACTGTGATCAGCATATTCGGGGTCACCATGCTCGCCGACAGGCCGATGGCGAGTCGGCCGTCAAACAGGCTGTGTGCCACCGAAAAGCCAAACTCGTCGAGGTCAAACATCACGTTGTGGGTCTCAGTTCGGTTGCCGCTGATCGGGTCGGTGACGGTAACGTAGCGATCGTAGGGCAGAAACTCGTGATGGAACAGGCCGATTACGGTTCTACCATTTCCTATTGGGGTCGCCAGTGCCATCAGTGCGGGATCGATCTGGTTAGTCTCATCAACGCGTAGCCCCATGCGGATCGATTTACCAGTACCAAGATTATCTGCCCCCGGCTTGTTAAGTCCCTCAATATGCCGGAAGTTGCCATCGACACGAAACTCTGTTTTCGAGAGTCGCACCAGTGCCGCCGGGTTGGTAAGGCTGGCGCTGGCATCATTGACCGATGCGACCGCCGTCCCGCCCATGCCAATGGTACGCGCACCCGAGACATTCGGGGTATGGTTGAAGCCGAACCAGGTAGGCCCGTTATCAAACGCGAAACCGGATAGTGGAAACGTCAGTAGCAGGACTCCAGATAGCCAGAAGATTAGTGCATTTTTCACCGGCAACTCCTTTAAAACTGCAACACAGATTAATGTGTTACGTTATACGGGGCATGACAAAAATATTAGCATGAGTGGCGTTTTGAAATTGATGTGTAATATTGATGTGTAATAGTGTGTAATTAAGTGAAATAAGAGGTCTGAGCTCTTTAATGTAAAATCAATCGAGTCTGACACGATTTTTCATTTATCCTGGAATACATATTCAAGTGCAGACCGCATGCGGTCAACACAGGCGCGGCCTTCTGCAATGGCTATTTCCCCTCTGTCAAATTCCATCAAGCCAAAATGAGCCAGTCTGGGTGAAAGAATAATATCAGGAGGATCACCCGCCATACGGCTTCGAGTGATTCGATCCTGCATGATATTGAGTGAACCAGCTAGCACATCAATAAGCCCCGGTGCGTTTAAACTGTCACCGAATAATCTGGATAACAGAAGGCTTTTCTGTACCTGCATTGTCTTGTCAAGCTGATCTGAGATTCTGTCCCATAATGGCTGTTCATTTTCTTTGATTGCTTCATTACTAATGATTGAATGATTCTGGGTATGGTTATTACGCAAGTGCTTGCCAACGATATCGGCATTCAAACTCACCGCAATAACGATGTCGGCACCCATAGCACGACATAATGAAACCGGTACGGGGTCAACTAGACCACCATCCACCAGCCATCTATCATTGTGTTTAAAAGGCGTAAACAGGCCGGGCAACGCAACTGAGGCACGCACGGCATCAAGAAGGTCACCTTCCTGCAGCCATACCTCGCTGCCATTGTTTAAATCTGTAGCGACTGCAGCAAAGCGGCGTGGCATAGATTTAATATCCGTGTGATTTACATGCTGGCGCAGGAATTTAGCGATCTTCTCACCCTGAACCAGTCCACCACCGATAACTGACATATCAAGATAACCGACAATGTCGGTCCATTCGAGTGCAGTAACCATCGCTTCCATTTCATCGAGTTGATCACTGGCGTAAGCCGCACCAACCAGGGCACCTATGGAACTACCAGCGACAATATCAGGCTCAATGCCTATTTCGTTCAGCGCCTGCAGCACCCCAATGTGCGACCAGCCACGTGCCGAGCCGCTACCCAATGCAATACCAATACGGGAATTATCAATACCGTTTTTAATAGATTTATTGTTAGTCGCCAGGTCGGACATAAACACTTCACCTTTATTTTAGTTACGTATTGCCAATGGTTAATAATCATAAACCATTGAGTGTTTAGAGGGGTGAGTGAAATAATTCAGTTTTTCTCAGTAGGGGTGTGAGTTTTTGACTTGAGCCCAGCCCGGAGAACCGGCAGGAAACCCTGCGCAAACTCGCCGAGCAGATGATGCCCTACTATGAGCAGGCCAGAGCAAAACGCTAAAGATGTGAGAGAGCTGCTATCGAGGCAAGCGGTTTGAACTAAAAGCATCATGCCATTTTAATCAAGCCGTGAGAGACATTAATAAATCAGTACACGTATTGTTTTTTACAGTGTAGCAAGTATCACTCAGCCAGGTATGGAATGTTCGTCCAGACTTGTACATTCACCATATCGGCGGTCAAGCATATCTAGCGGTATAGTTGCGCTGCATTTTTTTAGAATTTTGCCATTCGACAAATAGGATTTGATAGCAACCCAGTTGTTTTCATGATTTATATAAAAGGTGTCACCTTTCTGGGCTGAAGCACATGCTACTTCAGCCATGCGGTTGAAAGGGTCACGGCATTTTATGTCAGAGATTGATTTTGGCAGTAGCTTGTTCTGCTTGTAATAGCTACTAATTGCATTGCTCAACAATATAACCTTGTTTCTTAATGTTTGTTGCAGCATCAGATTGCCTGGGCCTCGGTAAGTGTTTCCCTGTGGTTGTATGGAAGTGAGGCTTGATGCAGCTTTATCTACAATGATGACTTCGTTATAGTTGAATTTAATATGCTCTGAATTATTATGATCATCAGTAAGGTAAAGGTTGCACCATTGGCCAGACTGCTTTAGCGAGCCAAGCTTGAGTATTTTCATGTTGGCCTTTCTTATGACTGTTGCTAGTTTATCCTTATCAGGGCATAGACCGTTCTTGCTGCCATAACCGGAAATCATCATACGCTGCATTTCAACTTGTAACATGATCTTAAAATTTGCCAGCTCATTTCTGCGCATCATCTTAACAACAGCGCCCATGCTGTCAGCTGATATCATCAGCGAATCCATTTTTTGTTTTATTTCAGCACGTTTTTCAAAGCGCACATCCGGCCTTTGTAAAACCTTCTGATACAGGCTTCTAATACGATTAATTGTGATTTCATATTTGTCGCCTTTAACCTGATCCATGAAGCCATATGACAGGGATGTTTTTTTTGTATCGGCTTCATACAGAGGTAGATTAATAAAAAGCTCTTCTTCAACAGCGCCTTTAAATAGTTTAGATATGTCTTTGGAACTAATGACCTGTGTTAAAGCTTCTGCAGCGCCGGTGAAATCTTTTTTGTACTTCAGTTTTATTGCAGTATCAACGATCGGTAGTAATTGGATATCGGCTGGGGTTAGCTCGCGGGCATCGGGCAGGGAGTTTCCTGTGTTATAGCCAATATTGAGCTTTTGTAATTCCGCGTATATTGAATCCAGTTTTTGATTTTGCACTTGATTAGACTGCTTTACGTATTCGTGATGCTGGTCAAGCTTGTCGATTATGGTGTCAAGCTTGCCAAGCCGGGTGTAAATTGCCCTGTTATGTGAGGCGATGGCATTATCATTAATCTCCTGATGTAGCTTGATAACATTTATGTTTAGCGACATTATTTCTTTAAATATTTTGTCGCTTTGTGCATCGCCAGAATCATTGTTCCCAATTTCGCCAGCGGACAAATTAAGTTGCTCAGCTGCAGTATTGCCCAACTCCTGCAAGGCTTTATAGATTTGCCGGTGATTTTTGTTGCTTAACGAAACAGACGATGATGAAACAAAAGAGCCCTTGTTGTCAGGAAGATTTAACTTGATAGTAAGTTGCGCTGATTCGGCAGGTTCAACCAGGGTAACGGCGAGGCTAAGTAAACCCGGATCAACTGGGTTTTCTTTGGAGCCATATAAAAAGGCAAATTTCTTGGTAGCAGAAATCTTCATTAAGGCGGTGTCAACAGCGGCCGACTTCATTTGTTCAACGGGTAGAGGAAACCAGGTATCGTTAGTAAATGATGACTCAATGACCAGGGGGATAACTTTTGACTGTGCAACATTGGTCAGGCAGGTAAAAAAAAGCAGGGTAAGTAGTAAAGATTTTTTCATTACAGTTCCTTTTAGTAGATCAATTAAGCTGATAAGGAGTTTAAGCAGGTCTAACTTGTCATCATCATCTTACCTGCATATTCATTATCATCCACTGGCTATAAATTTTCGGCCTTTCCATGCTTAATGGCATTTTGTCCATAATTGAACCGTTGTAGTCACTAGATAAAGTCCAGCCACCAGGATAGGAAATGAGTATTGCGGAAAGTCAGGGGCGATGCAATGCCAGTTACTGGCTTCTAAAGGAATCATCGCCTTGAATTACCCGGCATAATACCCATTTAATATTAGAGTTTACTAATACTCTAATATTACTTAGAATACTGCCCTATGCTAATGAAGATTGAAAAATTACTGTTATTGCTGGTCGCGGCGTTCAGTGCCGTCGCCAATGCTAATGACGCCAGCAGTGAACATCTGGCCAGTGTCGCGAATCTGGATCTGGCCGCTGTCGGCCATGTCTATGAAATCCAGCAGCACAGCTCAAGCCTGGCATTTCGTGTTGACGGCCCTTTTGGTGATGTCTGGGGCAGTTTTCAGGAGTTTAAGGGCGACTTTGCCATGCTCGGTAGTGGGTCACAGGATAAGACCGCCGCAATCGAGATCAATACTGAAAGCCTGGATACCAGTGTCGGTTTCATCAGGGCAATGCTGAAAAGTGAAAGTTTTTTTGATGTAGAAAAATTCCCCTTAATCCATTTTGCGGGTAGCAGTATCGAGTGGTATAGCGAGACACAGGGTGTATTAAAGGGTGAGATGACCATCCAGAAAACAACCCTGCCGGTGGCCTTTTATGTAGAGCTGGTTGATGGTGACGGTGAGTACTCAGATCGCATCACGGTGAAGGCTTCGACTACCATCAAACGCTCAGAATTCGGCCTGTATACCCTGCTGCCCATCGTCAGTGATGATGTAAATATCTTCATGAGTGTCGATGCACTCAGGAAAGGCGCTGCCACCAGCATTAAATCGGCAAGTGCGGGGAACAATCGTTCCTTTAACTAGCTAGCCCTACAGCGCCTGCCCATTATCATCCGCCTGTATCTCTTCAGCCTTACCAAGCCTGATGGCATGTTGAAGCACTGATTTGTCAATGAACACCGTTTCCCTGGTCGTGATATTGCGTGTTTTCCATCTGTCACCATCGTCAGAAATGATTTCAATCTCCATGCCGGAGATTGTAAATTTTCTACCGATTAAGTCGTTCATCATAATTTTACTCAGGAAAAGATGACCTTGAATTCATCTGGCATCCGCCATCGAGGTGTTTATCAATTATCTATAAAATTAATTCTACTCTTTAATTCGTGCTTTTGTAGGAGTGGATAGTGCTACAGGGTAATTTGAATAATAAAGTTTCGGCTGGCGATTAACAGGCATACGAGCAGGCCGTGCCAATCGAACCAACGGAGTTCATTTGACGAATCAGGCTTTTGCTGTATGATGCTCGGACTTTCCTTTAGCTTTCCCTTGGCCGTTCTTTGGCTTTTCTTGAGCTTTCCTTAAGTTTTAAAGCAGTTGTAACTCTTTCTTGAGATGCTAATTGGCATTGATATGGCCCGTCATGATGGGCTTGTTGCGCATTTCATGCTCAGCCTGTGTCGTCTCTATTGAATCTTGTATAAGTTGTTGTTCACATCTACGTTGATGTCACTGGCTTATAGCCGCGGTTATTTGTCGTATTGATGAATACTAGTCCTGACGTTGATGACGATTACGGCAATAGCGATTAAGAATATCTACTCTGCAGGCGGCTCCCCTGGGGAAGACTGCCAATAAATGCTGACGTCTTATCTGACCATATTGAATCAGATGAGCTGCATTCCGCATCAGCCAACCAACCAGGAGTATTGATCATTAACAATCGTGTAACTACTGCACTTCTTTTAGCCGCTGGTACTGGATCACGCCTGCGCCCTTTAACCCTTGATGCGCCCAAATGTCTCACCGAGGTAGGTGGTGAACCTATCCTGGGTCGTCTGGTTGAGAACCTGCGTACACAGGGCATTAAACGACTGGTCGTGGTCACCGGTTATCTGGATCATTGCGTTCGTGGATTTCTTGAAGAAAACGCGGCGGATTTCCAGCTGGATTACGTTTTCAATCCTGTCTACAAAACCACTAATAACATCTATTCGCTTTGGCTGGCGCGACAAATGATCGATGAACCGTTTGTCCTGATTGAAAGTGACCTGGTTTTTGAATCTTCATTGCTTGACGGTATGATGACAGCTGACAGAATTGCGGTTTCGAATATCCTGCCGTGGATGAATGGCACAGTTGTGGAACTCAATAAACAGCAAAAAGTAAGCGCATTCCGTGTTTCGCATAGTGTTGATGATGCGCGTCAGTACAAGACCGTTAATATCTATAGTTTTTCTATGCAGAGCTGGAGCAGGGTAGTTGAGCAGTTGGATGGCTACATCACTGATGAACGTGTTAACGAATATTACGAAACGGTGTTTACCGATATGGTCGCCGATGGCTCATTGCAATTAGATGCAGTTTTCTTCGATGAGAACAAATGGTATGAGATTGATACCTTGATCGACTTGAACCAGGCAGAGCGAATGTTTCCTCGCATCCCACAACCGATGGTTGCTGGCTGTTATTCCGGGGTTGCTAGCCGCCCGTCTAAAAACGTTAAAGCGGTGGCGACTGATACCGCGAGCACTACCAATAATAACGCAGAGTTCGAGAAAACAATATGTCACTAGAAAAAAAATTACAGACACCACCAACAATACTGTCATTCGTTAATGACTGGGCAAACCTGTGTTCACTGGCGGGACTTTTTTCAGCGGTAGCCGCAATCTATTTCGCTATTCTTGGCATATTTCCTTTGGCCATGATTGGCCTGATCTGGGCAGTGCTATTTGACTGGAGCGATGGCAACATCGCCCGACGTATGAAAGGCAGAACTAACGAGCAACGTTCCTTCGGCGGTCAACTGGACTCATTGATCGATATCGTCAGCTTTGGTATTTGCCCAGCGGTAGTTTTACTCAGTTACGGTGATTTTAGTCCCTGGTTTTTTCCCGGTGCCTTTGCCATTGTCGCGGCGGGCGTATTGCGATTAAGTTATTTCAATGTTTATGGCCTGGTCAGTGAAACAAGCTATCAGGGTTTAGCGATTGATAACAACGGAATTTTTCTGGCACTGCTGTTTGTTTTTAATGGCATCATCAGCGAATCGGTTTTCATCGTTATGCTCTACATCGTCATACTGACATTGGCCGTGTTGAATGTTGCACCGATAAAAACACCCAAAATGAGCAATAACTGGTATTACGGCATTGTGGCTTATACGCTGATATTGACGGCGTTTTTTGGCTGGCAGTTAACGCAGGCTGCTGTTTAATACGGTTAGTGATGGTGTTTAATGAGAAGTTCCGGGTAACAGGCTCACTTGTTCTTTTCTGGCGAGAATTAGTGGTCAGGTCACAGTTTTTCCTATTGGCACTGCCGCAGTCAGCCTAACCACTAAGGGTCATGACAACCAGCACTAACGCACCCGTGCCGATTTGCACGACATCTTCAAGTATTGTGACAGGCGTTTTTGGAATTATCAGCAAAGTGCCGCCAACGGTGCGATCCTCGGTTATCTTAATATTGTAATTACCATTTAGTTGTTGTTCGGACAGCACTGGATTAATCCCGTCTGATTGGTAACGCATGCCATGCAGCTTAATTTTATTGGTTAACCAGTATTTGTGTGTCTGGGTAAAGCCATTGTTATAGGCAAAGTCCAGCTGTTGCTGCGATGCCCTGCTAACAGATACCATTAACTCCACTTCACCGCTGATGCTGCTGTCCTTAGCAACGTGGAATTGATTAAACCTGGCGGAGAGTACTTTGGCGTAATCAGAACCAAGCGCCGTTAAAAGGGCATCTGGCATCTTGAAGATGTAGTGATAGCTGTCGGTGAAAACAATAAAATTATCACCGTCCTCGGACATGTATAGGGAGGACAGTTTTTCTGTGTATGAGGGGGTATCGAACAGGGCGCGGGTGTTGGTGCAGGCTGTGGTGGTTGTTAGTAGTAGGGTGAGGATGATTAGGTGGAGTGTTTTTAGCATGGGGGTGTTTGAATTTGTGAAATATTATTGTTTTAATCAAAAATTATAAAATCAATCGAGTCTGACCATATTGATCTGCTATTGATCTTTTATTGTTAAATAGAATGCCATACCCGTAGGTTGGGTAGAGGGACGAAACCCAACATGGTTTAAAGATAAAAAAGCAATAGGAATTTTTATTTGTTGATGTTGGGTTTCATGGAAGGCATTCAACCCAACCTACCGTGCTTTTTTAATTCAGTTCAATGATTTGCTATGATTTTTTATAGTTGAATACACGTTTGATTATTTCATGTCTATCAAAACGGTTACCCTTGTCATGAGTGCCCTCTTTCGATAGGGATTTATAGTGATATATATTATTTATTATTTCAGGGTAGCATGTATTCAATAACTCTTCATTATCAAAATTGTCAATAAAGTTTCTATAATTATTCATTTGTTGGCCAGTGAGCGATTTACTGTCCATCGTAAGGTCGTAAATTGTTGTAAACAGGGTGTATAAGTGAACTTGCCTTTTTAGTATCTTGGTTCGTTCACTATTTCCATCAATGATCGCATTAATATTCTCTAAGATTTTTTTAAATCTTTTGATGTCATTATCTTTTGATGGGTAATGATCATTATATAAATCGTAAATTGTGTTTAGATTCGTATTGCGAATATCTTCCTGAATTCCTTGTTTCATAAATACCAACAACGTACTAACAAATGATACGTCTCTCATCCTTCTTCGGTCAGCGATACCAAAAAGTCCATTATCAGCCCAAAATGGTAATTCAGCCAACTGAGAAGCGACTGACATGAACTCCCCCTCAAATTCTGCATTTCTTAATTCTTGTGGGTTCAATGTCATATTGTTACTGTTTAGTCTTAAAAACATACTAACAATATCTTCTCTGCATACATTATTTCTAATGATTCGAACAGAAAACACATATGCCCAAATAGCCTTTTTTTCTTCGACTTCTAAATCTTTAAAAAATCGATTTTTGACTCTGTCGTAACAAGCATTATTGTCTGACAGAGATGATTCTGCTAATTTAAAGCTATTAGAAATATATTGAAATATTGCGCCTGTTCTTTGTTGTCCGTCAACAATTGAGTAACAAGTATTACCTGTATCTTCATTTGTGCCGGTATTCCATAAATAAATTTCTGGTATTGGACAGCCCATTAAAACAGACTCAATAAGCTGAACTTGATTTTTTTTGGTCCAGACATAATTTCGTTGAAATGAATTATCTACGACCAATAGTCCTTTCTCTTCAAGATCAAATAGCCATTTCACTGTTTGAGGTTGTATATCTATATATTCAATTAGCTTCATTTATTTTTCCCTTCAATTTAGAAATGCCTCTCACGTGATAATCTTGAACAGATTCCCAGTCGGAGTATATTCTATAATTAATATCGTGCTGTATATTGAATTTCAATTGGAGTTCGGTTTTGAATGTACGTACTTTTCTTTGCCATTCTTCTAATGAATTATTGCCATACGTTGGGTCAGTGTCTTTAATGCTAACAAAACCATTAAAAACATTTGAGCATTTAGATTGATACCCTGACAAAAAACGCTCAAGAGAAATTGATCTATATGCTAACCATATATTTTTGTATAATTTGTTTGAAACAATTATTAGATCAAAATCAGATTTATCATTAAACTCTTTGAAATCTTTTGATGGAGAAAAGCTGTATTTTGTTTTGGCACTTCCCACGATTGAAATATTGTTAAAAGGTATTTCTAACTTGATTGAAATAAATTTCTTAAATGCATCGTAATCTGAACTGAAGTCACCCTTCCCATGGTTTTGAAAATACCATATTTCCTGACCGATCAGGTATTTATGATAGATATCTAGTTCGCAGTTGTTATTGATGTATTCAATAATATCTTGTTTATCCATAACCCTAGAAATTCTTAAAAATTAAAATCATTTGGTAACTATTCTCATGAATAATTTTTTATCATAACGTTTTGAATTGCCGCTGGAACTATTTGTTAGAGTCTTTTTCCTCATCTTTTTTGGACTCAAGCTTTTTGGATTTATTTGATGGCAATGTTTTACCAACATATACATCTTTGGTGCTTAGACGTTTTCCTGATATCTTTGTTTTAAAATTTCGCATATCTTTCGATATAAGCAAAACGCTCTCACGTAAATCTTTGTATTCTTTGATGGTGTTATATAGCATTTTTGCGGAAAACATTTCTACTAATGGTGTATTAACTAGTATTAAATTAAACCATTCAACCAGACTACCTCTTGCCCAGTATGCTTCAACTTCAAATATATCAGTGAGTCCATGTTTTTTAAGTAACCGATTAAGCTCGTCAAGGTATGCGTATGCCATTGCCTCTAAGACGTCATCGGGTAGCTCTTGCCCAAATAAATCGCTATGAATTGTGATTGTGAATAACTTCATCCCTTCTCCATGATTTTTTCTAGACTCTAACTTAAATTAGATGGCCCAAAAGCCAGAGTTTTTACGGCTTTTTTATAAAACCTGCGGATGTGATTCAGCATCAGATTTGTATGTTTTATCCTGATTTCCATAACCCCACCATCCCTAAAAACCAGCCAAAAAGATTGAGTCCCTGATACTCCCTCATTCCCAAAAAAATATCAACAAAAAAACTAAGCCCTTACCCCAACACCCCAGGCAACCAAACCGCAATCCCCGGCCAATAAGCAATCAACCCCAACGCCACCAGCTGTATAACAATAAACGGCATAACCCCTTTATAGATTTGAGTGGTCCTAATCTCAACCGGCGCAACCCCACGCAAATAGAACAACGCAAATCCAAACGGCGGTGTCAAAAATGAAGTCTGCAGGTTGATCGCGATCATAATCCCCAGCCAGATCGGGTCGATGTCCATGGCCAGCAACACCGGTGCGACGATGGGCACAACCACGAAGGTGATTTCGATGAAGTCGAGCACGAAGCCGAGCAGGAACATGACCAGCATGACCACGAACAGCGCGGTGTATTTGCCGCCAGCGAGGTCACCGAGCAGTTCCTGCACCAGTTCTTCGCCGCCGTAACCGCGGAACACCAGCGAGAACAGCGAGGCGCCGATGAAGATCATGAATACCATGCTGGTGACGCGGGTGGTGCTCTGCATGACTTCGCGCAGGTTGGTCAGGGTCAGCTGTTTTTTCGTGGCGGCCAGCAGGATCGCGCCGACCGCGCCGATGGCGGCGGCTTCGGTCGGGGTGGCGAGGCCGCCGATGATCGAGCCGAGTACGGCGACAATGAGTAATAGTGGTGGCAACAGGCTTTTCAGTACCGCCTGGAGCACCGGCACGCTGTCTTCATCGGCGCTGGTGTCCATCGCCGGCATTGCATCCGGTTTGCTGAACGCGATGAAGGCGATATAGGCGAGGTACAGGCCGACCAGCATCAGCCCCGGGATCAGCGCACCGATGAACAGGTCACCGACCGACAGGGTCTCCGGCGAGAAGATGCCCATGTCGAGCTGCGCCTGCTGGTAGGCGGAGGACAGCACATCGCCGAGCAGCACCAGTACGATCGACGGCGGGATGATCTGGCCGAGCGTGCCGGAGGCGCAGATCATGCCGGTGGATATGTGCGGGTCGTAGCCGCGTTTCAACATGGTCGGCAGCGACAGCAGCCCCATGGTCACGACGGTAGCACCGACGATGCCGGTGCTGGCGGCGAGCAGCATGCCGACCAGGATCACCGAGAAACCGAGGCCGCCGCGTTTTTTGCCGAACAGCCGTGCCATGGTCTCGAGCAGGTCCTCGGCGATCTTCGAGCGTTCCAGCATCACGCCCATGAACACGAACAGTGGCACCGCGATCAGGATCTGGTTGGTCATGATGCCGTACAGGCGGCTGGGCAGGAATTCCAGGAAGTCGGGGTCGAACACGCCGCTCATCTCGCCAAAGCCGGCGAACAGCAGCGCGGTGCCGGCGAGCGTGAACGCGACCGGGTAACCGGCGAGCAGGAACACGAACACGCTGGCGAACAGGTAGAACGGCATCCATTCCATTAGTCGTGACCCCCGTCGTTATTGACTGCGCCATGCAACACGATATTCAGGTTGCGCAGTACCTGCGCGGTTGCCTGCAGCATTAGCAGCGTGGCCATCACCAGAATCAGGCTTTTCAGCAGGAACACGCCGGGCAGGCCACCGGCCTCGCGCGAGCCTTCAAGCACATCCCAGCTGTCGAGCACGTATTCCCAGCTCATCCAGCCGATGAAGAACATGAACGGCATCAGCATGAACAGCGCGCCGCACAGGTTGACCCAGGCGCGGGCCTGCTCGCCGAAGCGGCTGTAGAAGATATCGACGCGCACGTGGGCGTCGTGTTGCAGGGTGTAGGCGGCGCCGACCAGGAATACCGCGGCGTGCATGTAGCTGATCGATTCCTGCACCGCGATCCAGCCGGTATCAAACAAATAGCGCAGCACCACCACGATAAAGGTGATGACGACCATGAACAGCGTCAGCCAGGAAACCGCGCGGCCGCACCAGTCGATGAATCGTTCTATGGCGTCGGCGAATCCGTTCATCGGGAATTAAGAGATCCAGTAGGACTGGTATTCGTCCTGCCTGGCGATACGGTCGGCGAGGGTCTTTTTGAATACGTCCGGGTCTTTGACGTGCACCAGTTCACCGGGGCGCGGGAAGTGCTTGTCGTACAGCCTTGACAGCCAGAAACGCAAGGCGCCGGTGCGCAGCAGTACCGGCCAGTATTGCTGTTCGATGTCGGTCAGCGGGCGGTACTGGTGATAGCCGTTGAGGAAGGCCTGCACCTTGGCCTTGTCCAGGCTGTAATCATCATGGATGCACCAGTCGTTGGCGGTCACTGCGAGGTCGTAGAGCAGGGCGTCGTCATTGGCGTAGTAAAAATCGATAATGCCGCTGAGCGTATCGCCATCCCACAGCGAGTTATCGCGGAACAGGTCGGCGTGCACCGTGCCGCGCGGGATGTCGGCATCGCGGTTGGCCTTCTGGAAGGCGATTTCATCGTTGAGCATCTGCAGGTCTTCGGCGGGCAGTTTTTCCTGCAAGGCGTTGGCAGTCTCGACAAACCAGTGAGGGCCGCGCGGGTTCGGCTGGTGCTGCTCGAAGCTGAGGCCGGCGGTGTGCATCTTGCCCATGGCCGCGCCGATCTGTGCGCAGATCGATACCGTGGTTTCGGTGATGCTGCCACCATTGAGGCGCTCGACCAGTGCAATCGGCTTGCCGGCAAACAGGCGCAGGTAATGGCCTTCGTTGTCGGCGACCGGGTTGGCACTGGGTACCTTGTGGTCGGCCAGATGGTGCATCAGGTTCAGGTAGTACTGCATTTCATCGAGGTCGTGGTGCTCGAAAATGGTCAGCACGAAGCGCTGCTCAACGCCGTCCTTGAGGGTATCGACGAAATAATTGGTGTTTTCGATGCCGTCACTGATGCCGCGGTAGTCCTTGAGTTCGCCGACGTTGTAGTTGGCCAGGAACTGTTCCAGTTCGTCGCGTTCGATGGTGGTGTAAACAGACATAATCAGTGCACAAGTAAAAAGTGGGGGCATTTTAGCCTATACCGCGAGAAGATTCAGGGGTGGGTGTGTTCCCTAACTCGATTGGGATAAACTTCGGCCAGATTATTTATTTGGAAGCCTGATGTCTGAAGCCAGTAACAACGAAACACCCCCGATCATCCTCGTCGATGGCTCGTCTTACCTTTACCGCGCCTACCACGTGCCGCAGTTGCAGCGTCTGACCAATGCCAAAGGTGAAATGACCGGTGCGGTCTACGGTGTGATCAACATGCTGCGCAAGCTGCGCGAGGACTATCAGCCCGAATACATGGCGGTGGTGTTCGACGCCAAGGGCAAGACCTTCCGCCACGAGATGTTCGAGGACTACAAGGGCACGCGCCCGCCGATGCCGGATGATCTGCGCAACCAGATCGAACCTTTGCACCAGCTGGTCAAAGCCATGGGCTTCAAGCTGATTATGGAGCCGGGCGTTGAAGCCGATGATGTCATCGGTACGCTAGCCACCCAGGCCAGTGCACAGGGTAAAGACATGCTGGTCTCCACTGGCGACAAGGACATGGCGCAGCTGGTCAGCCCGCACGTCACCCTGATCAATACTATGACCAACAAGCTGATGGACGAGGCCGGTGTGGTTGAAAAATTCGGCGTCAAACCCGAGCAGATTATCGATTACCTCGCCCTCATGGGCGATACCTCGGACAACATTCCCGGTGTACCCAAGGTTGGACCGAAGACGGCAGCCAAGTGGTTGGTGCAATATGAAACTTTAGACAACATTGTTGAGCACGCCGACGAGATCAAGGGCAAGGTCGGTGAAAACCTGCGCAGTGCTTTAGAGCAGTTGCCACTGTCGAAAGACCTGACCACGATCCGTTGTGACCTTGAACTACATGAATCGCTGGAAGATTTAAAAATCGGCGAGGCTGACAAAGCCACGCTGGAAAAAATTTACACCGAGATGCAGTTCACTAAATGGCTGGATGAACTCGCTGGTGGTGTCGAAGAAAAGCAGGAGCGCGCCAAACAGGATGTCAGTTACGAAACCGTGCTCGACAAAAAGGCATTTGATGCCTGGATTAAAAAATTGAACAAGGCCAGGCTGATTGCGTTTGATACCGAGACCACCAGCCTGGATTACCTGCAGGCACGCATTGTCGGGGTCTCGTTCGCGGTTGAGGAGCACAGCGCCGCCTATGTGCCGTTCGGCCACGACTATCCGGGCGCGCCCGAGCAGCTCGACGAGGCTACCGTGCTGGGTGCGCTGAAGCCAATCCTCGAAGATGAAAACAAAGCCAAGCTCGGCCAGAACCTGAAATACGATGCGCACATTCTGGAAAACCACGGTATCAAATTAAAAGGCATCGCCGAAGACACCATGCTGGAATCCTACGTCCTCGATTCCACCCAGCGCCACGACATGGACACGATGTCGCTACGCGTGCTCGGCCACAACACCATCCATTTTGAAGACATCGCCGGCAAGGGCAAAAAACAGCTGACCTTTAACGAAATAGACCTGGAGCAGGCCGGGCCTTACGCGGCCGAAGACGCCGACATCACCCTGCAGCTGCACGACAGCCTGAGCGCCGAACTGAAAAAAGAAAAAGGCTTGTTAAAGGTTTATCGCGAAATCGAAATGCCGCTGTTGCCGGTGTTGCAGCGCATCGAACGCAATGGTGTCAAGGTCGATGTCGCTATGCTCAACAAACAGGGCAAGCAGTTGCAGGTGCGCATGGCCGAGGTGGAAAAGCAGGTGTTCGATGCCGCCGGGGAAAGCTTTAATCTGGCCTCGCCGAAACAGCTGGGTGTGGTCCTGTTTGAGAAGCTGGGTATTCCGTCGGTGAAAAAAACCAAGACCGGTCAGCACTCCACCGCCGAAGAGGTACTACAGGAACTGGCCGAGGATTATGAAATCCCCAAAATGATCCTCGAACACCGCAGCCTGAGCAAACTGAAATCGACCTACACCGACAAACTGCCGTTGCAGGTCGATGCCGACAGTGGTCGCGTGCACACTTCCTATAACCAGACCGGCGCTGCCACTGGCCGGCTGTCATCGTCCGATCCCAACCTGCAAAACATCCCGGTGCGCAGCGAAGAAGGCCGCCGCATCCGGCAGGCCTTTATCGCCGATGACGGCAAGTGCCTGGTCGCAGCCGATTACTCGCAGATCGAACTGCGCATCATGGCGCACCTGTCGCAGGATGAAAGTTTGTTAAAGGCCTTCGCCGAAGGCATCGATGTACACAGGGCCACCGCCGCCGAAGTCTTCGGCGTGCCGCTGGATGAAGTCGAAACCGAACAACGCCGCGCCGCCAAGGCGATCAACTTTGGCCTGATCTACGGCATGTCAGCGTTTGGCCTTGCCAAGCAATTAGGCATTGGCCGCTTTGAAGCACAGGATTATGTTGACCTGTATTTCGAACGCTACCCCGGCGTAAAAAATTACATGGATAGCACAAGAGAGAAAGCCGCCGAGCAGGGTTACGTCGAGACCGTTTACGGCCGTCGCCTGTACCTGCCGGAAATCAACTCGCGCAACGGGCAACGCCGGCAATATGCCGAACGCACCGCGATCAATGCACCGATGCAGGGTACCGCAGCTGACATCATCAAGCGTGCGATGATCAGTGTTGATGCTGCTCTACGCGACAGCGGTCTCGATGCCAAAGTGGTAATGCAGGTGCACGATGAACTGGTGGTGGAACTGGCCGAGTCGCAGGTCGATGCCCTGAGTGAACTGCTGCGCAGCAATATGGAGTCAGCAGCTGATTTGAGTGTGAAGCTGGTCGTCGATATCGGCGTTGGTAGTAACTGGGATGAGGCGCACTGATTTAGTAAGGCATTCTGGGTGGCTACTTACAGCTTAAACCCCATTTTTCAACCATACATCGATACTCTTTTGACTTCATTTCAGATTTGTTTTTAATTAGGGGTGAGCCTGTTTTGTGTTCTGCGCCAGGGTTCGGCGCGACTTGCCCTTCTCATTAGGCAGGTTGATTAAGGAGCCGGTTTCCCCAAGCTGGTTCTGTTTTATTGCCCGGTCCTATGGCCGGGTATTTTTTTGGCTTTATTCAAGTTCCATCCAGCTATTCAGTTTCTGAACCAGTTCATTCAGCCCGTCTTTCTTTAATGAGGAAAAAGTCTGGATACTGGCGTTGTAACCTTCTTCTTTCAGGAGCTTACGGCACTTGAGCAGGGTGGCCTGCTGCGCGCCGCGTTTCAGCTTGTCGGCCTTGGTCAGCAGGATGTGGGCGGGTATGTTGAAGTGCTGGCACCAGTCCAGCATCTGAAGATCGAACTCTTTCAGTGGGTGGCGTATGTCCATGATGACGACCAGGCCGCGTAAAACGTCTTCCTGTTCCAAATATTGCCCCATCAGTTTCTGCCATTCCTGTTTGGCGGCCAGAGGTACTTTGGCGAAGCCGTAGCCGGGTAAATCGACCAGACGGCGTTTTTCGTCTATTTCAAAATAGTTGACCAGACGGGTGCGACCGGGGGTTCTGGAGATTTTTGCCAGTCCCTTGTTGTCGCATAAAGTATTGATCGAGCTGGATTTTCCGGCGTTGGATCGGCCGACGAAGGCCACTTCAATGCTTTCACCTCTGGGAAACTGTCTGGGCGAGGCGGCGCTGATCAGGAATCTGGCCTGACGATAGTAGTGGTTGATGGGCTGGTTGTTCATGGGGGTGCATTATCCGTGTAATCAAGATAATGACAACATTTTACTGTCTGGCTTTATGAAATATGTCGCTTAGTGTAGAATCTCGCCACTTTTTGCCCATTGGCGGGCTGATATGTCTGGAGTTTTGAAGTAATGAAGAAAATAATTGTATCGAGCGCAGTTTTATTATTGTCACTGGCGGGCGTTGTCCATGCAGCGGGTGATGCAGCAGCGGGTAAAGAAAAAGCGGTTGCCTGTGGTGCTTGTCATGGTGCTGATGGTAATAGCATGGTGCCTACATTTCCTAACCTTGCGGGTCAGAGCGAAAAATACATCGTTAAGCAAATTGCTGATTTTAAGGCAAAGGCAACCCGTCAGGATCCAGTGATGGAACCTCAGGTCGCTGCTTTGAGTGATCAGGATGCACAGGATATTGCTGCATTTTTTGTCTCTCAAAAATTAGTCAGCACAGCAACTGCTGATGAAAGCAAGCTGGCTATGGGGCGTGAAATCTATAAAGGTGGTAACCTGCAAACAGGCGTACCTGCCTGTCAGGGTTGTCACGGCCCGACTGGTGCAGGTAATCCGGGTGCCGGCTATCCGCAGTTAACAGGGCAGCACGCCATGTATACAATAAAGCAGCTGGTTGCTTTTAAAGATGGCTCAAGAAGCAATGATGACCGTAAAGTAATGCGTAATGTAATGGCTGGTATGACTGAGGCTGAAATTGAAGCAGTTGCGCAGTATATTGCCAGTTTAAGATAATTAATAATAAGCTACTTCGTTTACGGAAAAAAGGATGGCCGGGCCGTCCTTTTTTTTGCTTTAAAGATAGATGGGTCTATAAATACCAGGGTTTAGCGAAAAATAAATTTGATGATTGATACTGAATCGGGAAAAACAGCACTGATGTTAGAAACACGCCAGCTCGAGTGTGTGCGTGATGATCGCCTGTTGTTTACTGATTTATCGATCAAGCTGGCCGCTGGTGAAATATTGCAGATTGAAGGTGCCAACGGCAGCGGCAAAACCAGCCTGTTGCGCATTCTCTGTGGCCTACGCCGTGCCGAGGAAGGCGATGTCTACTGGCAGGGTGAGAAAGTCAGCCAGGTGCGCGAAGATTTCTATGCAAGCATGGTCTACATTGGCCATCTTCCCTGTATCAAGGGTGATCTGACCACGCTGGAAAATATCCAGTCTTTGCTGGATACGCGTTCGCAGTCTGCGCCAATTGAGGAAATTGATGAGGCGCTGGCGAAGGTGGGCCTGGCCGGTTTTGATGATGTGCCCAGCAAGGCGCTGTCGTCGGGACAGCGGCGCCGGATTCTGCTGGCCTTCCTGTTTTTGACCAAAGCAAAGCTGTGGATCATGGATGAGCCGTTGACCGCGCTGGATGTGCAGGGTGTGGAGTTAGTTGAGTCTATGTTGATGGAGCATCGCGAAACTGGTGGTAGCGCGGTGTTTACCACGCATCATGGTATGCAACTGCCCTGTGAGATGAGTTCGGTAACACTGGGCAAAGGGCAGGGTAGCAAATGTTAAAGGCGTTTTATCATCTGCTGGCGAGAGACCTGCGACTGGCGTTCCGTTCACGCCATGAACTGGCGAACCCGCTGATCTTCTTTGTGCTGGTGGTGAGCCTGTTCCCACTGGCGGTAACGCCGAGTGCTGATCTGTTAATGGTAATGGCACCGGGCGTGATCTGGGTGTCGGCCCTGCTTTCAGTGCTGCTGTCGCTGGATCGTCTGTTCAAGCAGGATTATGAAGATGGGTCGCTCGACCAGCTGATGCTGAGTCCGAACCCGCTGGTGATTCTGGTGCTGGCCAAGGTTTTTGCGCACTGGTTGCTGACTGGATTGCCGCTGGTGCTGATTGCACCGCTGTTGGGCATGTTCATGTACGTGCCGGATGAAGCCATCTCCACCTTGATATTTAGCCTGTTGCTGGGTACGCCAGTACTGAGTTTAGTGGGGGCAATTGGGGTTTCATTGACGGTTGCAGTGAACCGCGGCGGTGTTTTGCTGTCATTAATCATTCTACCGTTGTATATTCCCATACTAATTTTTGGGGCAAATGCGGTCGATGTGGCCAGCGATGGCATGAGTGTGCGCGGTCAGCTACTGTTTTTGGCGGCGGTACTGGCTCTGGCAATATCGTTAGCGCCGCTGGCGACGGCGGTGGCCTTGCGTATTACGGCCTCAAGATAGGCTGGCAAGATAGATTGGTGATATAAAATTATAATAATCAGGTAGTTAGGTCTTATGTTTAAAAGAATATGGGGTTGGATTCAACGGTTTTCGTCACCCAAGCATTTTTACAGTATTTCCGGAAAAATGATTCCATGGTTTGCCATCAGTGCCATCTTTCTGGGTGTGTACGGTCTGTATATGGGGCTGTTTGTGGCACCGACGGATTACCAGCAGGGCGAAAGCTATCGTATTATTTTCATCCACGTGCCGGCCGCGTGGATGTCGATGTTTATTTATGTGGTAATGGCCGTTTCCGCCGGTATCGGGCTTATCTGGCAGATCAAACTGGCTGATATGATCGCCGCGGCCAGTGCGCCGATCGGTGCCTGGTTTACCTTTATCGCACTGGTCACCGGTTCACTCTGGGGCAAGCCGATGTGGGGTGCTTACTGGGTCTGGGATGCGCGCCTGACCTCCGAGCTAATTTTGCTGTTCCTGTATTTTGGTTATATGGCGCTGCAGTCTTCGATTGAAGATCAGCGCACGGCCGACAAGGCCAGTGGCCTGCTGGCCATTGTCGGCGTGGTCAATATCCCGATTATTCATTACTCGGTGCAGTGGTGGAATACGCTGCATCAGGGTGCGACTGTATCGAAGCTTGATAAGCCTTCGATGCACGTCGATATGCTGATTCCTTTGTTAGTAATGGCGATTGCGGCGAAACTTTTTTATGCGGCGATTGTGCTGGTTCGAGCACGAAATCAGGTGCTGTATCGTGAACGTAATCGTCAATGGGTTAGAGAGCTGGTGGAAAAATTATGAATGGTTCTGAATTTAGCTGGTCAGAGTTTTTTAATATGGGCGGTTACGCGGTGTTCGTCTGGACATCTTATGGTTTAGCCCTGGTGATGGTGGTGGCCAATATTGTCTCACCCATTATTGAACGCAAGCGAGTTATTTCGCGAATCAAACGCGCAATCAGGCGCGAAACAAATACGGGTAAGGCAGGTTAGAGCAATGGCAATGAATAAACGAAGTAAAAGAAAGCTGCTGGTTGTTATGGTGTTGCTGGGTATTTCGCTGGCGACCGTGCTGGCTTTAACAGCCTTCGAAGAAAATCTGATGTATTTTTACAGCCCGACTGAAGTCAATGATGGCACTGCGCCAACTGGCCGTGCGATTCGTGTTGGTGGCCTGGTGGTAGAAGGCACGGTGGAACGTGACAGTGATAGCCTGCTGGTTAAATTTGACCTGACCGATGGTGCTGAAAATATATCCATAGAGTACAGCGGCATCCTGCCCGATCTGTTCCGTGAAGGTCAGGGCATCGTTGCGATGGGTAAACTGAATGATAAAAAAGTGTTTGTTGCCGATGAGGTGCTGGCCAAGCATGATGAAAACTATATGCCACCTGAAGTGGCTGATGCACTAGAGGCGGCAGAGAAAAAATGATACCTGAACTCGGGCATTTCGCCCTGATAATGGCTTTTGGCATCGCGATTATACAAAGCGTTGTGCCACTGGTTGGCGCGGCACGAAATGATGCCACTCTTATTGCAATAGCCAGGCCTGCGGTCTGGGCACAGTTTTTGTTCATTGGTCTTGCTTATGCGGCGCTGACCTATGCGTTTATTGTGCATGACTTTTCCGTGCAGTACGTTGCCAATCACTCTAATCTGGTGCAGCCCCTGATGTATCGTATCTCTGGCGTCTGGGGTTCGCACGAAGGTTCAATGCTATTATGGGCCCTGATTCTGGCTGGCTGGACAGCGGCAGTGGCGGTTTATAGCAAGAGCCTGCCGAATGTGCTGATGGCACGCGTGCTGGCGGTCATGGGCATGACCAGTATTGGTTTTTATGCCTTTATGCTGTGGACCTCAAACCCGTTTGAAAGACTGTTTCCCACGCCGGCTGACGGCCATTCCCTGAATCCTTTATTGCAGGATCCCGGTCTGGCCCTGCACCCGCCGATGCTGTACATGGGTTATGTCGGGTTCTCGGTGGCTTTTGCGTTTGCCGTGGCCGCCCTGCTGGGTGGTAAGCTGGATGCCACCTGGGCGCGCTGGTCGCGTACCTGGACAACGGTTGCCTGGAGTTTTCTCACTTTTGGTATCGCACTGGGTAGCTGGTGGGCGTATAACGAACTGGGCTGGGGCGGCTGGTGGTTCTGGGATCCGGTTGAAAATGCCTCGTTTATGCCATGGCT
>JAPHSZ010000211.1 GCA_026196545.1 Gammaproteobacteria bacterium | reverse complement strand
TATGCTGTATTCGGAAAAGTAGTAAGTGGTATGTTTGTCATGGACAAAATTGCCAGTGTAAAAACCGGCGCTGATGGCCCCTTCAGAAGTGACGTACCCGAAACACCAATCGTTATTCTGAAAATGTCGGAAGTAAAACCTGCCGCAACACCAGATAAAAAAAATAACTCAACTTCGGAATAAGGCTGGCAAAAAATATTCACTCACCAGCAGCGGCTTGCCACCAACCTTAAATACGGAACGCCGGCCCCAGATGGCCTGGCCCTGCCCACCGGTTTTTTCATACAGTGGATTTTCAGGCATAAGCCTGGTCACCATTACCTCTTCACGCTGCATACTACGATCTGTAAATAACATGGCACCTAGAGGACTGTTGCCCAGATTGCCATAACGACGTTGAGCCCCCTTAAGCGTGCTCAGCGGTATGACAGTGCGTGCATACACAACTTTATTATCACCGCAATAAAGATGCACCTGCCTGATCAGGGCAAACTGACTGTCGGGCATATTAAGCACCGTGGCCTCGTCAAGGGTTGGGCGCCTGATTTTCTGGGACAGTAACTCAACGTGAAACTGGCCAGAACCATGACGCATCAGCCTGGCCGTTAATGATGAAGCATCGAACAGCCAGGAACGCATGATCCGGGGTAGCTGTTTCAAGAACAACTGCCGACGCCGATACCAACGTTGGGAAATTTTACCGGAACTCATTGTCGCCCCATCTGAGAATGAGTGCGAATTTTACAATGCCTGCGTTCAAAATAACTAACTATTGCCTGCCTGATTTTATCCAGCGCTGCAAAATAGAAGCCAGTTCAGCCTGCCTGACCGGCTTGCCCAGATAATCATCCATACCGGAGTCCAGACAGCGCTCACGATCGCCTTCCATTACGTTGGCCGTCATTGCAATAATAGGCATATGTTGATCAGATTGCCGCTCCAGCTCACGCCAGGCACGCGTAGCCTCAAAACCATCCATTTCCGGCATCTGGCAATCCATTAAAACCAGATCAAATTTTTCAGCCTGCAATCGCTCAATAGCCTGCTTGCCATTCTCAGCCAATTCCGGGGCCAGGCCAAGTTTTTGCAGCATCTTCTTCGCCACCATCTGATTGATAGGGTTATCTTCTACCAGTAATATTTTTCCTTTTAGCTCAACCGGCTGATCCGGTTTTTCTGGCAGAGCAGGTGCTGCCTGTTTTTCCTGGGCGATTCCCAGAGGAATCACAAACCAGAATTTTGAACCCCGCCCAACCTCACTATCAATACCCAGATTGCCATGCATCAATTCAACCAGCTGCCGTACGATCGCCAGCCCCAAACCTGTGCCACCATGTTTACGCGTGGTTGAGCCATCTGCCTGTGAAAACGCCATAAACAGTTTCTGGTGTTTATTTGTCGGGATACCTATGCCCGTGTCTTCCACTTCAACGCGAATCAATACCTCCTTCTCATCACGTAGCTTGAGCTTTACTCTTACCGTGATTCCGCCCTCATCAGTAAATTTCATTGCATTAGAAATCAAATTCACCAGAACCTGCCGCATGCGCGTAGGATCACCAATAACGTGAACAGGCACGCGCTCGTCAATCTCGCTCCTTAAATAGATACCTGCCTGCTCGGCTTTTAATGCATGTAGTACAACCACATCATTAACAATTTCCCTCAAATCAAAAGGAATGGACTCAAATTTAAGTTTACCCGCCTCAATTTTTGAGAGATCAAGAATGTCATTTAAAATTGATAATAAGGCATCGGCAGATTTATAGGCTACATTTATATATTCATGCTGCGACTCGGTGAGCGTGGTATCCTCAAGCAGCTGTAGCGTACCAATCACACCATTCATCGGCGTACGAATCTCATGGCTCATATTGGCCAGAAACTCACCCTTGGTACGACTCATTTTCTCAGCATTATCCCTGGCCTTCTTTAATTCAGTTTCCATCTTCTTCACCCGCTCTATTTCACTGGTGAGTGACTTATTAAGTTTTTCCATGTCTTCAGAAGTATCTGTAAGACTCTTAATCAGGTCTTTATTTTTTAATGACAGCCTCATTGCATCAGTTGACGATTTGTTAATTCGATAGGCCGCCAGGATAACCGCACCCAGTAAAAAGACTGTCATTGCTGAAAGGCTGTAATAAATTTCACCACCGATGTAAAACAGTCTCGCCCCTAATGGCACAAGCACAAAACTTACATAAGCAAGATAGACCCAGATAACATTTGAATAGCTCATGCCACTGGCGGAAACACCAACCAGGATAAATGCCAGGATAATTTGCTCTAGCTGCTCATATGGAAACATCAATGTTGATGCAATACCCCAGCCCATAGCAATGAAAATAACGACCAGCAAATACCATCGCCTGGCAATTTCTGCAGATAGAAAAGGCGTATCTTTCTTATACAAACCTAGATGCTGGACCATGGCACATGATAGAAACAGAAACATCATCAATGCCAGCCAGGCACTCAAAACCAGCTGTGGTAAATCACCCCACAAAAGACTCACCCAGATAATCGCCATAATCAGGCCAACCAGGTTGCTAAGTTCTGAACTTTCTATTAACTGAATGACCTGGGTGTAACGAATACGTTTTTCGTAATCATCCACCTCAGCAGCATCTAATCCAGATTTTTTTCTAAATAGTCTAAGCATCTTCCACCGATGTACTCTGTTAATTATTACACTCTATTACATAGACAGTTAGGTATTAGTCTTCCAGGCTCTCATTCAAAATTATACTGAACCATATTGTTCAGACTTGCCTAACCATCTGTTTATCAGGTGCGTAATTCTTTCTGGATAGTTCTTCTGTATTTCAAGCGCTGCCAGCTTTACATCTTCCAGCATATATTCATCTCGCAATACGTCAGCAATTCTCATCCCAACAATACCCGTCTGCCTCGTCCCGAGCACCTCTCCTGCGCCCCTCATCTCAAGGTCTTTCTGAGCAATAACAAAGCCACTATCATTTTCACGCAAGATACTCAGTCGCTGCTTTGCTCTTTCTGACAATGGCGCTGCATACATCAGCACGCAGGCACTTTGTTTTTCACCGCGTCCTACACGTCCACGCAATTGATGCAATTGTGACAAACCCAACCGCTCTGCATTTTCTATAATCATCAATGATGCATTGGGAATATCTACACCAACTTCTATCACTGTGGTCGCTACCAGAAGATTAATATCACCTGCTTTAAACTTTTCTACAATTGCATCCTTTTCATCCTGCTTCATTCGCCCATGTACCAGGCCAATATTCAAATCACGAAACTCCTGGCTTAGCTGTACAGCGGAATCTTCTGCTGCCTGGCATTGCAATACTTCTGATTCTTCGACCAGGGTACACACCCAGTATGCCTGCTCACCCTGTCGGCAGGCCTGTGCCACGCGTGCTATCACTTCATTCCTACGCTGATCTGAGATTACCACCGTTGAAACTTTTTTACGCCCTGCCGGCAATTCATCGATTACAGAATAATCAAGATCCGCATAGGCTGTCATTGCCAGACTCCTTGGAATTGGCGTTGCTGTCATTATCAGCTGATGCGGCACAACATCACCATGCAATCCTTTTTCCCGTAATGCCATACGCTGGTGCACACCAAATCGATGCTGTTCATCAACCACTATCAATAATAGATTCTTAAATTCAACATCATTCTGAAAAAGTGCATGCGTACCGACAATAATACTGACTTCACCCTGTTTTATTGCTTTTAATTTGGCAAGCCTTTTTTTACCTTTATCTTTACCGGTCAGCAGCAGGCATTTATTACCTGAGAATCTTTCAAACCACCGCGAAAAATTTTCAAACAGCTGGCTGGCAAGAATTTCAGTCGGCGCCATAATCGCCGCCTGCCCTGAATAACCCGTTACAGCCAGTGTCGCGCAGGCAGCTACCACTGTCTTACCAGAGCCTACATCGCCCTGTAGTAAACGCATCATCGGGCTGTCACTTTTCAAATCTGAAATTATTTTCTGAGAAACTTTTTTTTGCGCACTGGTAAGCTCAAAACCCAAAGACCCAATAAATTCGCTTATAGTATTATCTTTGACATTAATCGATATTGCTTTATTCGTTTTAGACTTTTGCCTGAACCGCATCATACTCAAACGGTAGGCCAGCAGCTCTTCAAAAATGAGGCGCTTTTGCGCTGGATGCTTTACTGCTTCAATACTCTTCAGTGACACATCTGTTTCAGGCTGATGTACCAGCCTTAAAGCCTCAGATATTCCCGGATATTTCTTATCATTTAGTAATGACTCTGGCAGCCATTCTGGCAGTGCATTTTCTTTCAAGCCTGCTATTACCTGCTTGGCCAGATTTCTCAGCAGGGCCTGATGCACGCCCTCTGATTTAGGATACACCGGCGTCAATGAATCTGTTAATGGTAACAGCTGGTTCTCTGCCAGCTTCTGATATTCTGGGTGGGTTATTTCAAGGCTGTTCGCACCATGCCTGATCTCACCAAAGCAGCGTACGCGCGTTCCCGCGGAGAGGTCCTGCTGCTGCCTGTTATTAAAATAAAAAAATCGTAAAATAATGCCACCCGTGCCGTCGGACAAATAACAGAGCAATGCACGCCCACTACCTGACTTAGCCTTTCCCCAACCACCGCGCCTGCGAGTATAGCGAACCTCACTATGCTCAATAATACCTTCAACAACAACCTGCTGACCTGCCTGCAATGCGCCAACAGGCACAACCTTTGTACGATCTTCATACCTCAGGGGCAAATGGAGCAGCACGTCCTGCACTGTGTAAATGCCTAATTTCTCAAGCCTGGAGGCAACCGCAGGCCCTACTCCCTTCAGCACCACTACCGACTGGTACTCAAATCCTTCATTCTGGCTCATGAGTAATAAAATATTCTGATTATTTCGACGACAGAGAACATAGCCCTGTCAATAAAAAATTAATCAGCCAGCTCCATGACCGCATCCATTTCAACATTAGAATCTTTAGGTAGTGCAGCCACGCCGATAGCCGCCCTGGCGGGATAAGGTTCGGTGAAATATTCAGCCATCACTTCATTCACTATTGCAAAATTACCAAGGTCCACCAGAAAAACATTGAGCTTTGCAATATCCGAAAGCCCACCTCCAGCCGCCCTGGCAACTGCCTGCAAATTATCAAATACTCGACGAATCTGCGCCTCTATATTACCTTCTACCAGCTCCATGGTCTCCGGTACTAATGGTATCTGTCCCGACATATAAACGGTATTACCAACCTTTACCGCCTGTGAATACGTGCCGATCGCTTTGGGCGCCTCGTTTGTCGATATAATTTCTCTACTCATGGGCATGTTCTCTGCTAAATATCTAAAAGCGCATTAAATCATTTTTAACTACTAATTCCAACAAAAGATAAAACAGTACTTATTAATCTGACATAACCTGGCTACTTTCAACTGTATCTTTATTACATAGCATTTCAAGCATTTCTGCCGGTACAGGTTGACTATAAAAATAGCCCTGCACTTCATCACAACCATGCTCCTTAAGATAATTTAACTGCTCCTCTGTCTCCACACCTTCGGCCAGCACCTGCAGCCCCATGCAATGCCCCAGTGCTATAATCGTTTTGATCATATCAGCATCATTTTTATCTGTTGTAATATCACGGACAAACGTTCTATCTATTTTTAATCTGTCGATTGGGAATCGCTTAAGATAGCTAAGCGACGAATAGCCCGTCCCAAAATCATCAATTGAAAGCTCAATACCCATTTCATGAAAATTATTCAGGGTATCAATAGTGACTTTGGTGTCACGCATAATAATACTTTCTGTTAACTCAAGATCCAGCTGACTGGCCTGTACCCCTGTTTCCTCTAAAACATCTTTAACAACATCGGTCAGTTTTGACTGCCAAAACTGGCGTGCTGATAAATTAACAGCCATCCTGAATGATGGACAACCAGATAGCTGCCACTTTTTAAGTTGCCTGCACGCTGTCCGTAGCACCCATTCACCAATTGGAATAATCAGGCCCGTTTCTTCTGCAACAGCTAAAAACCTATCAGGATTAATCAATCCATCTACCGGATGCTGCCAGCGTATCAGGGCCTCAACGGCAACCATTCCCCCCGTTGCCAATGAATACTGTGGTTGATAATGCAGAACCAGCTCATTTTTCTCCAGCGCATGCCGCAAATAAGTTTCCATATTAAGTCTCTCATGGGCATTGCTGGTTAGCTCTGCAGTATAAAACTGGAAATTATTTCGGCCTTCTGCTTTTGCTCGATACATCGCGGTATCTGCATTACGCAGCATAGTCTCAGGGTCACTGGCATCCTCAGGGAAGATACTGATTCCAATACTGACGCCAATAAATATCTCATGCTCATCTATAACAAATGGCTGTAAAAAAAGTTCCAGCATGCTATTTGCAAAATGCACAGCGTCTTCTTTTTTTGCCAGTGACCCAACGATCAGCACAAACTCATCGCCACCCAGGCGGGCAACCGTATCTTCATCTCTGACATGACCACTCATTCTTGCCGTTACTTTTTGTAGCAGCTTATCACCCAACACATGGCCCAACGAATCATTAACATTTTTAAACATGTCGAGATCGAGAAACATTACTGCGACCAGCTGGCCATGGCGTTGCGCTGTCTGTAATTCATGTTCCAGGCGGGCATTGCACAGCAGACGATTCGGCAAATCTGTCAATGCATCATGATGAGCAAGATATTCAAGCTTATGCTCGGTTTCCTTTATGCTGCTTATATCGGTAAATACGCCAACGTACTGGCTAACAATGCCATTTTCATCCTTAAAACTATTAATACTCAGCAATTCAGTATATATATCTCCATTCTTACGACGGTTTTTAACCTCGCCTCGCCAGCAACCATCAGTTTCCAGTGTTTCCCACATGTTCTGGTAAAAATCCTTTTCCGTTTGCCCTGACTGCAAAATCGAAGGGTTTTTACCGATCACTTCCTCTTCACTATAACCAGTAATTTCTGTAAAGGCGTTATTTACACTCACGATGCGTGGGACAGTATCAGTTATACATATTCCTTCTGAAGTATTATCAAAAACGATCGCTGCCTGATTCAGGCCCTGCTGCCTGCGCGCAATCTCTCTCACCATGCGATTAAAACCTTGCACCATATTGTCCACTTCCTTGAGTGACGAAGACAATTTTGAAGGCGCAAAATCCTGTTTTGCTATTCGATTAAAATCATCAGAAATCAACTGCATTACTTTTAAAACACGCCTGACCAGATGCATACCCAGGATAAGAAAAAAGATTATAATTATAAAACTAGCCCCAGCCAGTTTATATATTAGCTCCCTTATTGGATTTAAAATTCTAGACTGTTCAATTTCCGTTATGATATGCCAGCCCAGATCTTCAATAACCATCGAAGAACCGAATATTTGTTTTCCCTGCAAGCCCTTATAGGTTTTCTTAAACGTCCTTAATTCGTTATTCAGCACTGCATTAACAAGCGGCTGCTCACTCACATCATCCGCAATATCAAAAATACTTTCCTCAGACGCAACAAGCAATTTTCCGGTAGCATCAACAATATACGAGTTGAGTGTCTCTCTGTTCATGTGTTGCTCAATACCATCCCACAACACATTGGCATCAATTTCTGCCATCAACACACCTAGTGGTTTATCATAAGCAATAACTGGTACAGCTATCGTGAAGAAAACACCCTCATCATGCAGCCCGGTAGGACCAACATAAACTTTACCCTGCATCGGAACATCCAGAACATCTGGATCAGTTGATCCACCGTCCCAATGCAACTGCATTTCAGACATGCTTGTCTTGCCGACATCATAGGTCTCTCGTCCTGTAATAATTTTCCCATCAGGAGCAATCAACAATAAAATATGAATAGATGGTTCTCGACTTATTACCTTCTTCAGCAACTCATACAATAAAATTCCATCCCGCTCTCGCGACAGGGTATAGGCCATCGGGTCACTTTTATTTTCCAGCATGGTGGTCAAACGTAGCACTTCCTGGTTTACATTATTTCGCACCAAGTTCTGCAGCACCTGCTCCTGTTGCAGCGCTTCCTCTAGCAGAATATCGTGAAATACTAAACTTCCCCAGCTCAGCAATATAAAAAACGGCAAAAACACTACCAGAAAGATCAGGCCATACCAGGCGCTTTTAATTGACAGGCTGAATTTATCCATTAACTCTTTTTTTGTATGGTTGAATATTAAGAATAGCAGCATTTAGATAGAACATCTGTGATTTATGTCATTTCACAAATGCCAGGTTTACACACTGGTTTTTTAGCAGTTCATAGCTACTGAACAAATCCAGCCCTGTATGAAATCAGCAATCTGCTGTGGATTATTGATGTTCAGCAACGGCAAATTGTTAATCGCAATAGCTTCATCAGAGGCTACAGCCACAATATTGTTGTCCGTAAGATAAATAAGATCATTGCCGGTTGATGGACGATGTAGTTCTATTTTAGGGAAGGGTAAATGGCGAAATCCCTCAACCAGTACCAGGTCAATCGCATCAAGATTCAAGCTCCCGATCAAATCACCCAGTTCCGGCTCCTCTCCCCCTGGTGTTTCTGTCATCAATGCACGCCGGAAACTGGATGCAACCAGCACCTGACCGGCACCAGCCCTGCGCAACTCATAACTATCTTTTCCCGGCTTATCGATATCAAAATCATGGTGGGCGTGCTTGATCAGGGCAACACGTAACCCTTTTTCTTTTAACAAAGGAATCAATCTAACTAATAATGTTGTCTTTCCGGTACCGCTACAGGCCGCAAACCCCAGTACAGGCTTTTTAGATTGTGTACTCATATTAATCCTGTATCTAATTTTTACTAGTCAGAATTTAAAAAAAAACAGCGATACCAATACTTGATTATGGTAAAGACAAGATGAAGCATAAATCAGTTAATAACACACGCCCAGATTTGGAACAAATCTATTCCAAGTTACATACAATTATTGATAATAAATGCTAACAAGTTTTTACTTTCACTATTAAACTAAGACTATGTTAACTACTACATCCAATATTCTACCCATAACTTCCATGCTTATATCAAATATACATAACAAATTAAAATAAATGCCAAATATCATTGCGAACAACCATAGACTTTTATGGATAACACTTCTATTCTATCTATATCGATTAACAATAATCAAAAAATAAAAAAGCATGAACATAATCAAACTCAACCTGATTCTGTTTATCGTCAGTATCCTGTTATCTGGCAATGGATTTGCAATTGAAGCATGTATTTACAGCAAAACTGCCGACAACACAGAAATTAAACCCCCGTTACAACAAGCACTTGGCGATGAGGCCTTTAATAAGGCAATGGCTTCCGGGCAGTATGCCTATACGGGTAATGCCAAGTGTCGACTCTGTCACCGGGATTTCTTTCTGGGCAGAAAGGGTGATGTCCACGACCATGCCTATGAAAATCTGGTCGCCTCGGCCCCCGAGAATGCAGATAATACACGCTGTCTCACCTGCCATACGACTGGTCATGGTGTGAAAACGGGTTTCAAGAGCATGAAAAAAACGCCCCGGTTAGCCAATGTGCAGTGTGAAGGCTGTCATGGGCCGGGCAATATTCATATTAAGCGCCAGGTTACCAAAATGCCTTCCGGTGGCGTTAGTCAGAGGGATAAAAATTCCAAAGAGGTTGCCGGGGGGTTTCTTGCCGGTACTGACAAGCCCGAGATACTCAGGAAGATGTGCACCAGCTGTCATACAAAACGCTGGAGCAGCGGCACTTATAATTTGGATAATGACTACAACAGCTATAAAACAGCCAAACCTGATAAAGATAAAAGGAACCCTTAAAAATGGTACAAAAGCAGGGCCTTGAAGAGTTTTTTAAACGGCACAATATTGTCATCCAGCTTTTTGTCCTGATTATTACGCTGTCATCATTAGCCTATTATAACTACATTACGCAAAAACGAGTACTCGAACAGCAGTTAGAAGTAGATACTGAAAATATTGTCCAGGCGATGCGCGCCAGCATCAATAAATTCAGCGCCATTAATAATACCCTGAGCCTGCAAAATAGAATCAGGGATATTTCTCTTGGACTGGATATCTTTGAATTCCGCTTTCTTGATAGTAATGGCGTTATCATTAACTCGATGTTCAACGAGGAAATTGGCAAACAATTCCAGCGCCCCGGTTTTGATCTACAGAAACTTATCCATACCAGGAGCGGCAAGTTTTATACCGATGTGCGTGACTATACGCCAGTGTTCGCCGTTTCCCGTCCAGTGCTCAAGAATGGCAAGCTGGTCGGCGTGCTTGACCTCGCAATAGATATTACGGAATTTAATTACCTTGAAGAGAGTCAGAAAAAAGTAATTCTGCAAAGAATGGAAGTTGATGTTGGTAATTTACTCAATGCCATGGCCGGCTCTATCAGCAATAACCTGGCCGTGTTTGAAGCGCTAAACTATGATGATTATCTCGAAAACTATATTCGAAAAACACTGAATATCATTCAGGTCACCATCATGGATGAACAGGGTAAGGTCTACGCCAGTAGTGATACAGAGCAAAAAGGACGGTTGATGCCTGTCCAGGATACCCCGCCAAGATCTCTTTTGAGAAGAGGAGAGCAACCTGTCTACCGAATTATGGCTCACCTGAACCCATCTCAGCAGGATAGCGAGAAATTATTATTGATGATTGATGCAGAGCCTTATATCGCAAACGAGAAAAGGCTGTTAATGACGGCATTGGCTACCGGTTTTTTGATTATTGTTTTCTCCATGCTCATTGCTTATTCCATTTATCGTATTAACCTCGATCGAGAGCGCAAGGAAATGATACGTCTCGAAAGAAAAGTAAAAGAGCGCACGGCTGAAATAGACCTGATGAGTAAAACAGATAAATTAACCGGGCTGGCCAACCGAATGTACCTGGATGACCAGCTGGAGATAGAATTTAAACGCGCCTCCCGCCATGGGCACAATCTGGTTTTGCTGGTCGTTGATTTAGACCATTTTAAACGCGTCAATGACACTTATGGGCACCTGGGTGGCGATGCAGTTCTTAGTGAAGTTGGCAAACGCCTGAAAGATACATTGCGCCAGACTGATTTTGTAGGCCGTTACGGCGGTGAGGAATTTGTTATTATTCTGCCAGAAACCTCACTTGAAAATACGTTACCCATTGCTGACAACCTAAGAAAATTAATCGGTTCTTCACCAGTTAGTTTTGAACGTGATGACCTGTTAGTAACCGCCAGTATCGGCGTTGCTGATTATCGACCTAATCAACACAAAAAATTTGAAGATATTTTTGCCCTGTCAGATGAAGCGCTTTATCATGCCAAGGAAAATGGCCGTAACTGTGTTGCTTTTGTGGATTCAGACGGAAAAACTCCGCATATCTACAAAAATTAACAACTATATAAAACAAATACAGTTATTCACTTAATTAACTTTAATAGTTATGTAAAAACGAGCCTGAAAGCAATTTCACAGCTTCGTCAGTCGTTACTGGTTTGGAAAAATAGTACCCCTGAACATTAAAACAACCCAGCTCCTCTAATATTGATAACTGCTCTCTGGTTTCAACACCTTCTGCTAGCACATCCATATTAAAATTCTTTGCTACAGCAATAATAGTCTTGACCATATCCACATGCTCCTGCCCGGCTGTAAGCTTGGACACAAAACTACGATCAATCTTTAATGTATCAAAAGGAAAATTGTGAATATAACTCAGTGATGAATAACCTGTACCAAAGTCATCAAGATACAATCGAATGTTTCGACTTTTCAGGTCTCTAAGCATCTGCGCAGCTGTCTCCGGGTTCTCCATCAATATACTTTCAGTGATTTCCAGACGCAGATTAGAAGTATCAAATGACATAGATCTTATATAATTATCAATTTGATAAATAAAGTCTTTCCTAAGGAACTGTACTGGAGACAAATTAACACTGACATAAAGTGATTTATGCTCAGGGTAGGTTTCATTCCAGAGCTTTATCTGTCTGCACGATTCCTGCAATACCCAAAGCCCAATCTCATTAATAAGCCCTGTCTCTTCCGCAATGGGAATAAATTCATCCGGATGCACAAGACCACGCTCTGGATTATTCCATCGCACCAATGATTCAAAACCGGCAATTTTCCTGTCTTTTACCGATACAACTGGCTGGAAATAAATACAGAATTCCTGTCGCTCAACTGCACGACGTAATTCAGTTTCAATTTTTAATATTTCAACAGCATGTGCGTGCATCTTTTCATCAAACACTTCGGTATGGCCGCTGCCTTTCTGTTTTGCCCGATACATGGCAATATCAGCATCACGCAGCAAATCACTGTGTCTCTCATAGGAAGCCAGGCCGGGAACAATGCCTATACTTGTAGATGTAAAGACTTCATTGCGCTGTAGCTGCAATGGATTGACCAGCTCCTGATGAACCCGATTAGCGGTATGATAGGCATCTGAAATATCTTCAATATCATCCAGTAGAATTGCAAATTCATCACCACCCAGTCTTGCAACGGTATCTATCTGGCGAACACAGTGCTCCAGACGCTGAGCGACATGGTCAAGCACCTGGTCACCTACAGCGTGACCCAGACTGTCATTGATATTCTTAAACCGGTCAAGATCCAGGAACAAAACCGCGTATAAATACGATGGTTGTCTTCTTGTATGTTTGATGCATTGATCCAGACGATCAACAAATAATGTACGATTTGGCAAATCTGTCAGCTCATCATAATAGGCATAACGCTGCAGTCTTTCTTCATTTTGCTGTTGCTGGATTATATTTCCCAAGGTGTTGGCAATGGCTTCAAGATAATTCAATTCCGTATCATTTGCCTGATGACCATGATCCAGGTATAAATTCAGCACTCCTATAAGTTTGAGTTCAGAATTTATCGGGATGCAGTAATGACCATGCTCCTGCATGTCTTCATATACTATTGTATGTGTATCATCTAAACAGCTGGTATATATTACCTGCTGTGTCTGAGCCGTCTGTCCACAAATGCAATCACCAAATTTCACGCGACTACATTTTTTCTGGTTATCTTCAGAAACACCACGCTGCGCAACCATCAACAGGTTTTCTGAATCTTCATCGACTATAAAAATAATCCCCGTGCCCTGTAAGCTCAGCCAGGGAGTTGATAAAATGACATCCAGTGACTGTTCAAGCTTTTTCTTAAATGGAATTGAACGCGACGAAATTTCAAGCACTGAAGCTATAACCCGTTGTGAATGATAGTCGTTTTCTATCTGTGCTGCCGCTTTCTTCTGCTCACTCATGTCACGTATAAATGCGCTAAAGGCGGGCCTGCCATCGACAGTGATGGGCGCTATGGTCAACTCTACAGGAAATTCATCACCATTCTTTTTAAGCGCAGTCACTTCCATACGACTGTTTAATGCCTTGCCTTCGCCCGTATCGAGAAACCTCCTGATACCATCCAGGTGTTGCTGACGATACTTATGCGGAATAATAAGTTCAGCTAATCTATTTCCCACAGCCTCATCTGACAACCAGCCAAATATAATTTCTGCATGCCGGTTCCAGCCGGTTACTTCATCCTTTGAATTAATGGTAATCACCGCGTCCAGTGACGTGCTCAAAATAGCCCGGGTACGAGCTTCATTTTCATGCAATGCTATATAGGCCAAATTGCTTTCTTCAATTCCCTGCGCAATTTTTCGACTACCCAATATGGCACCAATCATACCGAGTACCCACAAAACGCTATGCCCTATACCAATCTGTATAATTTTTGCATCTGCCGTCTGTTCAAGTTTTAGCAATGGCACTGAAACACTAACACCACCAGCCACATCGCCCATTTTATAACCCTGCTGTTTATGACAGGCAAGGCATTTACCATCCATTTTCATCACATGGATCAGGCGCAAATAGGGCTCGCCATCAATATCTGAAACTTCTGTTACCTCACTTGTACCCGTCTCGAATAATTTAAGGGCACGTGCTTCCCATGGATCAGGTAAATTAACGGGATTAAGCGGTCTCAGGCTACTAATATTGCCCTGTGTCCGACTGTTCTTTTTTGCCATTTCATTAAACATCCGCACCATAAGCGCCGGATTAATCAGGGTCAGCACACGACCGGATGGCGTGGTTACATCTCGCTCGGGAATATAATCGATATAGGGGTCTGGCTGGGTTGCTTCAGTGACAGGAACATAGACACCACCATGTTTTGTCGCCCATTGACGGAATGTCAGGTCCTTGAAAAAACTGGCTCTCAGCTCAGAACGAGCCTGCTCCATAATCAGTGAACGAACCTGCTGATCATTCCAGACAAAAGACGCAACAATTGATAATGACCAGATGACGATCATTACCCAGGTCCATATTTTTATCCTTGTTTGATTGGAATCAGCCACGTACTTACTGGCAAATGGCGCCGCTGACATTATTGAATCATGATCCTTCATCTGCAATTAATTTGAATCATGATGAATCTACTACCTTTCAAATACTTACCGATAAGTATTGATAGTAGCACAGCAAATGCCGTTTCTAGATGAAATATCCTGTAAAAATCATGTATCTATATAACGAATTATTAATACACTTCAGGATTTTTTAAGGCAGCACCGGCCCGTTATTTACACTTTAATATTTAAAATTTCGTTGCCAATGTACATTGATAGATTGCTTTGTGTACATCACCCATGCTCACCATACCGACTAGCTGGTCATCAATCGCAACCGGGATGCGTCTAAATTTTCTGCCCACCATCATTGAGGCCGCCTGCAATATATGCATTTCCGGCTTTATGGTAATAACCGCTGGCGTCATCACATCCTTTACACTGAGGTGCACAACATGGCTGTATTCATCCATCTGCTCATCGTAATTAACCTTTGCAATGCTGCCCATCAGGTCTTCAAGCTTGGGGAACATTTTACCCAGCACATCACTTTCAGCGACTATACCCGACAACTTGCCATCATCTACAACTGGGATACCACTGTAGCGGTACAGGCACATCAAAGAGACCACTTCACCCAGTTTTTGATCTGAAGTTACAGTACGTAAATTTGTTGTCATGATGTCTTTAACTAGCATAGCCGACCCTCAATTTTTTTATTAATTTATAGCAAACCTTACCACTTTCCCGTTTTACCGCAAACACCTTAATAAACCCATACCCTTTCTATAAGCCAATTGACTGACCGGACTGTATCACCCAAATAAAACTCTTACAATTCAAGCAGTTAGACTTTATTTTCAAGCTCTGCATAAGTCTCGGCAAAACCGGCAATGGCTTTGTCCAGGTCTGCTTTGGTATGTGCCGCTGAAATCTGGGTGCGAATTCTTGCCTTGCCTTTTGGCACCACCGGAAAGAAAAAACCAATCGCGTAAATGCCGCACTGTAACAATCTTTTCGACATTTCCTGTGCCAGTTTGGCATCACCGAGCATCACCGGGACGATGGGGTGTTCACCCTCGGCGATATCAAAGCCCGCCCTTTTCATGCCTTCACGGAAGTAACGCGTATTCACTGCAAGCTGGTCGCGTAGTTCGGTTGAAGCGGTGAGCATCTCCAGCACCTTCAGTGAGGCGGCACAGATCGCCGGGGCGACCGTGTTGGAAAAAAGATAGGGACGGGAGCGCTGGCGCAGCATGTCGATAATTTCCTTGCGCCCGGAGGTATAACCGCCACTGGCACCACCCAGCGCCTTGCCAAAGGTGCCGGTAATAATATCGACGCGATCCATGACTCCGCAGTATTCATGAATGCCGCGACCGGTTTTGCCCATGAAGCCGACGGCATGGCAGTCATCGTGGTGCACCATGGCATCGTACTGATCGGCCAGGTCGCAGATTTTATCAAGCTGGGCGATGGTACCATCCATCGAGAAAACCCCATCGGTAGTGATCAGGATTCGGCGGGCACCACCAGCTTTGGCTTCTTTTAGCCTTGTTTCAAGATCGGCCATGTCGTTATTTTTGTAAAGGAAGCGCGCCGCCTTGCACAGGCGAACACCATCGATAATCGAGGCGTGATTCAGCTCATCGGAGATCACCGCATCCTCATTGCCTAGGATGGTTTCGAACAGCCCGGTGTTGGCATCAAAGCAGGCTGCATAGAGGATAGTTTCTTCCATGCCGAGAAACTCGCTCACCTTGTGCTCAAGCTGTTTGTGTATTGACTGCGTGCCACAGATAAAACGCACCGAGGAGAGACCAAAGCCCCACTGGTCGTAACTTTCCTTTGCCGCCTTTATCACCTTGGGGTTGTTGGCCAGTCCGAGATAATTGTTGGCGCACATATTAATCACTTCACTGCCATCAGCGAGGGTGATGTCGTTCTTCTGCTCGGAGGAGATGACCCGCTCATGCTTCCACAGCCCTGCATCCTTAATTTCCTGCAGATCTTTAAGCAGACCCTGTCTGGCGCTCTTGAAGCTCATGATGATTCATCCCAGTTTAGAATAACCTTGCCCGACTGACCCGAGCGCATCACGTCGAAGCCTTTCTGGAAATCAGTGTAGTGGAAGTGGTGGGTAATGATCTTCTCCAGCGGCAGGCCGGTCTGCACCATCATCACCCCCTTGTACCATGTCTCGAAAATTTCACGACCGTAGATACCCTTAATAGTGAGTCCTTTAAATACCACCTTGGTCCAGTCAATGGCGGTACCGTCCGGCATGATACCGAGCATGGCGATAGATCCCCCGTTGATCATCTTGCCCAGCACCTCTTTAAAGGCAGCGGGAGAGCCCGACATTTCCAGGCAGACATCAAAGCCTTCAAGAATACCCAGGCTGCGCATAAAATCTTCGGAGATCGGGCCGTCCATAACGTTGAGCGGGATCGCCCTGGGTACAATATCTTTAACCAGATCAAGGCGATAGCTATTGACATCAGTGATGACGATATTACGAGCACCACAATGCGCCGCTACCATCGCCGCCATAATGCCAATCGGACCAGCCCCGGTAATCAGGACATCCTCACCCACCATATTAAATGACAGGGCAGTGTGCACGGCGTTGCCATAAGGATCAAAACAGGCGAGTACATCGGTGGGAATTTTAATATTGGGCCGGAACACATTTTTTGCCGGAATCGAAAGATACTCGGCAAAACAACCAGTACGGTTAACACCGATGCCAATGGTATTGGGACAGAGGTGGCGCCGCCCCGCCAGACAGTTACGGCAGCGCTCGCAGACAATATGGCCCTCACCAGAAACCACATCACCAATATTCAGGCCAGTCACATTGGCGCCCATCTCGACAATGACACCAGCAAACTCATGGCCAATCGTCATCGGTACCGGGATGGTTTTCTGCGACCACTCGTCCCAGTTGTAGATATGTACATCCGTGCCGCATATCGCCGTCTTCTGGATCTTCACCAGCACGTCATTATTATCTATTTCCGGAATCAGCACTTCATCCAGCCACAAACCTTCTTTGGCTTCTTTTTTGACCAATGCTTTCATTGTCTTCATTGCGTGATAATCCTTTGAACTATTTCTAGCACATACATCTTCTTTGAGCTGAGTATTGCGGAAAACGATAAGCGGCGCAATGTCAATTGCAGACATACACCTATTCATAGCTCACCAAATAATAGTTTATACAAATACTTAGCCTCATAACTACCTAAGATTAAATTACTCTTTCAAACATATAATTCGCAATTTTGACATTAAGCACCTTAAACAAGCACACTCCTTTCAGCCAAAATAAATGACCTCTATCATTTATTTTTTTTTATT
>JAPHSZ010000137.1 GCA_026196545.1 Gammaproteobacteria bacterium | reverse complement strand
GAGGTTGAATATAAAGATAAAGAGTCACCGGCAATCGATGTAATATTCAAGGCTGTTGACTCAGCTGCGTTCTTCACGGCCTGTGGCTGTGCGGACAAGGCGGAGGGTGATGTCGCCACGGTGATCTGGACCACCACACCGTGGACCCTGCCGGCCAATCAGGCGGTTTGCCTGCACCCTGATTTCAATTATCAGCTGATTCAGGCTACTACCGACAGCGCCACCCACTACCTGCTACTCGAAGAGACACTCGCGGTGAGTGCATTGCACCGTTACGGTATCGACAACTACTGCGTCATCGGTAACTGCACCGGCAGCAAGCTCGAAAACCTTATGCTGCAGCACCCTTTCTACGACAAACAGGTGCCTATCATTCTCGGCGACCATGTCACCACCGAAGCTGGTACCGGCGCTGTGCATACTGCACCCGGTCATGGCCAGGACGACTACGTTGTCGGCCTTCGCTATAATTTAGAAGTATATAACCCGGTTGGCAGCAACGGCGTGTTCCTGCCCGATACCGAGCTATTAGCTGGCGTACACGTCCATAAAGCCAATGCGGTCATCCTCGAAACACTGGAACAAAACGGCGTATTGCTGAAACACGAAAAACTGCAGCACAGTTATCCCTGCTGCTGGCGCCACAAAACACCCATCATCTTTCGCGCCACACCTCAGTGGTTTATCAGCATGGATCAAAACGGCCTGCGCGATCAGGCGCTAAAGGAAGTTGATAAAACCCAATGGATTCCAGACTGGGGTCAGGCGCGCATTGAGACCATGATCAGAAACCGCCCTGACTGGTGTATTTCGAGACAGCGGACCTGGGGCGTGCCAATCACCTTATTTGTGCACAGGGAAACCGGTGAGCTTCACCCAAATACCCAGGCACTAATCGAAACCATCGCACAGCGTATTGAAAAAGAAAGTATTGACGCCTGGTTTGAACTCGATGCCAGCGAACTGATTGGCAATGATGCCGAGCACTATGATAAAACAACAGATACTTTAGACGTATGGTTTGATTCTGGAGTAACACACGCCTGCGTACTCGATCAACGCGACAGCCTGCCGTTCCCCGCTGATTTATATCTGGAAGGTTCAGACCAGCATCGTGGCTGGTTCCAGTCATCATTATTAACTTCAACTGCGATTAATGGTGTTGCCCCTTATAAGAGTGTTCTGACGCATGGCTTCACGGTTGATGCCAAAGGCCACAAGATGTCCAAGTCTGTAGGCAACGTGGTGGCGCCACAGAAAATTGTAAACTCACTGGGCGCTGATATTCTCAGGTTATGGGTTTCCAGTTGTGATTACAGTGCGGAAATGACAGTGTCTGATGAAATCCTGAAACGTTCTGCCGACACTTACCGCCGCATCCGTAACACCGCACGCTTCCTGCTATCGAACCTTAACGGCTTTGACCCGGCACTGGATATCCTTGAGGCAGGTGAAATGTTGCCGCTGGATCGCTGGGCTGTCGCCAGGGCCAAACAGCTGCAAAATGAAATTATTGCGGCATACAACGGCTATAGTTTTCATTTAATTTATCAGAAGCTGCACAACTTCTGCGCCGTGGATCTCGGTGGTTTTTATCTCGACGTAATCAAAGATCGTCAATACACTACTCAGGCAAATAGCGTTGCCCGCCGTTCTGCACAGACTGCGCTCTATCACATCGCTGAAGCCATGTGTCGCTGGATGGCCCCTGTGCTCAGCTTCACTGCTGAAGAAATCTGGAAACAGATTCCCGGTGATCATTCAAAATCCATTTTCCTTGAAAACTGGTATCAGGATTTATTTTCCCTAAATGCAGACGATGCAATGAACATGGGGTTCTGGCAAAGCATTCTTGAAACTCGCTCTGCTGTGAGCAAACAACTAGAGACCCTGCGCAAGGATAATAACATCGGCTCTTCACTCGACGCTGAAGTTACTATTTATTGTGATGATAAGCTTTTCGACCAACTCAACCAGCTTGAGGATGAATTGCGTTTTGTACTGATTACATCTGCAGCCAAAGTAGAACCAGCGAACAATGCTGATAGTGATTGTATCGAGGCCACTTTGGGCAATGGCGAGGTCATAAAAATTTCAGCTCGTGCCTCTGGGTATGCAAAATGTGTTCGTTGCTGGCATCATCGTGAAGATGTTGGTCAACACGCAGAACATCCAGAGCTTTGTGGTCGTTGTGTAGAGAATGTCGATGGAAATGGCGAACACCGCCACTTTACATAGGAATCAATTATGAACTGGTTATGGTTAACAACAATTGTCGCTGTCATTGACCAACTTACCAAGCAACTGGCCGAGCAGTCGCTTTCTCTGCACCAGCCTGTGCCTGCCATTTCTAACCTGAACTGGACCCTGATGTACAACGAAGGCGCCGCTTTCAGTTTTCTAAGCGATGCAGGCGGCTGGCAACGCTGGTTTTTTATTGGGCTTTCATCCGCGATCAGCCTGTTTCTTTTTTTCTGGCTAAAATCAATTCCTCAGAATAAAAAACTGCTGGCTTCCGGGCTTGCATTAATACTTGGCGGTGCAATCGGCAACCTGATCGACCGCGCCCTATTTGGACACGTGATCGATTTTATCCAATACTATTATCTGGCCGATGCATGCCTGCCCGGTTTCTCTCTGTGGCAACTGCCCACAGGTTCAACCTGTTTCTGGCCGGCTTTTAATATTGCCGATACCACCATAAGTATCGGCGCAGCCCTGCTGGTCATTGACATGATCGGGGAATACTTTAGCGAAAAAAATAATGCCTGAGCAGATTAATCAAACCAGCCTTGTCTTACTGCACTACAGTATTACATCGACCGATGGCAGCATCATTGAAACCTGCTTTGATGATGAGCCCATTGAACTCAATATGTCCGACCCCTCTCTGCCTGAAGGAATGATGCTCGCATTGATTGGTCTCAAGCCCGGCGATGAACAAACGCTCACCCTTACAGCCGAACAGTGCTTTGGCTTCCGTGATGAAGAAAATATTCATGACATGCCCCTGACTGGTTTTACTGGTGATTTAAAACCGGAAACAGGCCTGACTTTTAACTTTGGCACGCCCGATGGCGAAGACCTGCTCGGCACTATTCGCAGCATTAAACCTGATAGCGTTGAAGTCGATTTCAACCATCCCCTTGCTGGCCTGCCATTAATTTTTTCTGTAAAAATAGTCGATGTAAACAATTCACACGCCTATTTGCCTAATGATTAACTCATAGCCATGGATATATACCTTGCCAACCCGCGTGGATTTTGTGCCGGTGTTGACCGCGCCATCGAGATTGTCGAACGCACGCTTGAAATATTTGGCGCACCCATTTACGTTCGCCACGAAGTAGTTCACAACCGCTATGTAGTCAATTGCCTTGCACAGAAAGGTGCCATCTTTGTTGAAGATCTGGAGGAAGTACCCGATGACTCAACCGTTATTTTCAGCGCGCACGGCGTCTCACAGGCCGTCAGGGCGGAGGCGACGAAAAGGAAACTGCGCATCTTCGATGCCACCTGCCCGCTGGTGACAAAAGTACATCTTGAAGTCGCACGTCATGCAAAGGCCAACAAAAATGTCATCCTCATCGGCCACGCGGGGCATCCGGAAGTAGAAGGTACCCTGGGCCAATATGCTTCTACATCAGATAGCCAGATCTACCTGGTCGAAACCATCGAAGACATTGAAAAACTAGATATAAACAATCGCGAAGAGTTAGCCTATGTGTCACAAACTACGTTGTCTGTGGACGATACCAGCCACATTATCGCAGCCTTAAAAAAGCACTTTCCCAGTATCCAGGGGCCACGCCATAAGGATGACATCTGCTACGCCACCCAGAATCGACAGGATGCAGTCAGAGAGATTTCAAACAAGGTTGACCTGTTTCTGGTTATTGGCTCAACCAACAGCTCAAATTCAAATCGACTGCGAGAGCTGGCGCAGAAAAAAGGCATAGCCGCCTATCTAATCGATGATGCCAATGACATAGAGCCATCGTGGTTTGATTCAGCAAGTACGGTAGGGGTCACCGCGGGTGCTTCTGCACCGGAAATACTGGTCGAAGAAGTAATAAATAAATTGAAGGAAAAATTTAACGCCCGCATCCACAACGATAGCGGGGCAACCGAATCTATCCGTTTTCAGCTACCCCGAGAACTGAGGTAATATTACATCAATAATCCTACCAACAATCTTTTGTCCCAGCCGGCACACCATTAGGCGTTTTAAGCCCCGTCGAACTAAGCGTCATAACAGTACATCCCGTATCATCTGCCTGAGATTTTCCAGCTACAGCTGTTGCCGTTATGACAAAACCACTATCCAAATTTGATGAAGAAATTGTGTAACTATAGTAGCCCTCTTCAGAAATATTGCTAGTATTCAAACCAGTAGCAGCAAATGACGTCGTATAAGTATTATTTTGTAAATAAAACCTTTCCTGTTTATCTGCAATCTTCGACATGCCAACCTTGGCATCTGCTCGTCGCGACTTCTTCATATAGCTATCGTAACTTGGAAATGCAATTGCACTGATCACACCAATAATTGCCACGACAATCATCAATTCTATCAGAGTAAATCCATTATTTTTTTTCATTATACTAACCCCTTAAACTATTATTCAACTTCATACCAATACATTTTCTGAACGGTGCCAACATCACTGGCCTTCGAACATTCTGTACCCACACATAAAGTGGGAACACCTTGCGCAGTAATAATAATGCGAGGTGTTGGTGGAATCCCCCCTCGAGCCAGAAGCACTCTACGGTCTTCTCTTGTTTTAATATTATTACCTGTATTATCGTTGGTCGGCGTACCATCAACTACGTTAACAAAATAAATAGCGCCGGTACCATCATTAGCTTTACAACTATTACTAGTCAACCCCGCTTCTGCGGGTATGAATGTTGTAAAAACAGCGACACCATTCAAGATAAGGGGCTCGGACAATGCTTTTTCACCGACAAATGAGCCATCCATTTCATTAAAAGTAATATACCAGCCACTAGCCGTACCTAAAGAATCCTTAGCTGCAACAACATCTATTAACGAGCCCTCACCAATCTTATTATCGGTCGTGTCAAATAAATCATTCTCTGTCACTGTCGCATAACTTGCTGGAGTCGTATACACATCATAGTCACGAATCATGTAAGCACGATCATGGGTATCAGTTTGCAACGGATGCGCCCTATATCCCGAAGCCGCAATAATTGAAAGATATGGTGCACGCCCACTCTCAATAATCATCGCCACATCAGGTGAGTTATAGAATCGGCGATTATCATTAATACTGCCATCTATCGCCAAATCAGCAATACGTCCTCCGGTTGCAGAAATACTGGTAGCCGTACTTGCCTCATTATCGATATCAATGCGCCAAAGCTGCCCGCCCATATCACCGGCAAACAGACGATCCACTGCACCATCACCATCAATATCTATAGGCTTGATTCGTGCAGGTATACTGTATTTCATATCATTTAACTGCAATTTTGCAGACCCATCTGGACCTGCACGCCACAGCAATTCACCCGTATCTGCATCTGCAATCATAATACCGCGGCCAACGCTGTCGACACCACGCGTTGTCAGATAATCCTGATTGGTGTCATAACCGGCACCAAAAATCAGCACCGTTCTTTCTGATCCACCCATAATGATTCTTTCAATATTAGGTGCCGACCACGTCTGCCCCAACTCGGCATAATCACCCGTGCCACCTTCTATTACCCAGCGCAGCTTGGGCGAATTTCTGTTGGTAACATCCATTGAATAAATGTAACGGCCACCCCTGCGCATTCCAAAATACAAATAAACATGTTCGCCAGCACCAGAAATCGTACCATCATCATCCGTATCATTAATCCATGCTATAACATTACCATCCAGGCCGTAAGCCTTACCATTGATACCGGTGTCATCAAAAATATTTTGAAGCTTTGGTAGCATCTCCTGTGGAACAAATGCAAAGTTTTCCTTACCAGTGATCGAATCAAATGCGTGCAGATAACCATCATTGGTTGCGACATAGGCAACCAGGTCTGGCTCACCACCTGCTGTCAGACCATATTGCACAAGCGCAGGCTCAGCATGGAGAGGATCACCCATTTCACGGCGAGCTTCAAAAGACCATGCGTCATCATCAATATCCTTAACATCCGTGCCGCTTGCCCACAAAAGCAAACCATTAAGATAATCAATGGATGCGGTAAAAGTTCCAAAATACAGGGGAACGTCAGGTTTCGCAGCCACCCCGCCAAGCATGGCATCGGTAATATCCGTACTAAACCAACGCAGGGCATTTGAAGCAGATGTCAAATCACCATTACTCGGCGTTAGCACACCCGTACTACCTGAATATGAACCAGTATATGTATACATTTTACGCAGTGTCGTAAGATTACCCGCAGCACCGCCTTTTGCGGTCTCTGCTCCATCTGGCGAATCAGCGGCTTGTGTCCAGTAACTTTCCGATGAATCTTTAAAGAAACCTGTTGCAGCATCAATTGCAAGGTTATGATTTACATCTGCAACATACGGAAGATTATCAGCATCAAATTCCAGCTTGAATTTCTTCAGATTACCTTCCCAGTGCTCGCCATCGGCAGGTTTGAACAGGGTAAAGTAAAGGTCTTCCAGATTGGTGGCTCGGTTGAACGCGTTCACCGATACCGCAGGCGAGGAGAAAGTCGAGTTAACCTTGAGAATCTCTGCAAGCAGCTCATTTAACACACGCACCAGATCGGTCTCATCATCTGCTGCGACAAAGCGACCACCGCCCTTTTCTGCGGTATCACGCAGCAATTGCTCACCATCAAGAAGCTCCTGTGATGCAATAGTGGGGAATGCAAAGCCCACGGTATAGGTGGTTATATTTTGGTCGCCTTCATGCGCATCAAACTCACGCGTAGCCACATCATTTGTCAATGCCCAGCCCGCCATTTCATCCAGGCAGTTATCTACCGTTGAACCATCCGAATCAAATGCATCCAGATTGGTTATGCCAGGTGCATAAGCGGCCGTGTTACATTGGCCTATGTCAAAACCATCGAGTCTTGAACGCTTGTCATCACCCAGATAATCGTATCTCGATAAACCGTTCGAAACGACAATAATATAATTCTTCTGACAGGTTTCGGTGATCGGTGTTTCATAATGCGTTGGATTACCATTTTCCTTGGTACCGGTCTGGTTACTCGGCAGCGCATCATCACCATAGACAATTTCTTTACCACCAAAATACTGCAGCGCTTCAAAATAGGTCTCAGCGATTACAGGGTCGATACCCGTATTCATGGTTTTCAGGCGGCTATAGAAATCCTGACGCCCCAGGTTCACATCCAGCGCCGGGTACATCACCGCACCACCTTCACCACCATGGTCGACACCATCTATAATGTTAATCTTGCTATCGTATTGCATCAGGCCAATATTGATATTACTGGCGCTGGCGACAATCGTGGCAATGGCATTTTTTAGCTGATCAAACAGGGGCACTTGAGAAACAATGACCGTAGGGTCAACCAGATAATTTAAATAATTACCGGCAAACAGGGTATAGTTATTTGCATTATTCGCCCATAGAGCGGCTGCAACGCTTTTATTTTCAGCTGCAACCCAGCCCGTTGACGTGTCCGGTTTATTGCCAATATATTTGGCCCCTCCAGAATTGCTACCATGGATACCATGATCCTGCAAACACTCAATGGGATAAGCTCGTGCGGTATCATTAGTAGCCTTTATCGGCCCCCATACCAGCTTGTTGGATGCGGCATTAAAATGCCCAATTTGGCCTGAATATATACCTACAGTATACAACGGCCCGGTGTTTGCCGCGCCCGCTACACCGGCCACATAATCTTTTACTGCATGATCACAGTTATTGGCCGACCAGAATACGTAATCCCCGTTTGTCGCCGGGATAGACCCATCTTCACTATAATAAATAAAATTCGGATCGTAGCCGCCGGCCAGATCGTAGGTTTTTGTATAGTCATATGGTTCAGAGGCAGGCAGGGTCGATGTCATGCTGTCGGACGAATCCATAATGAACATCACATTGGGCTGCGCCAAAGCACCAATCAGGTTTGCATCGGTGTATATTTCAATGTCATCGGCAAATACCGGTGCCGCCATAAAGCAACCCAGGACAAACCCCGTTGAAATTTTCTGTAACTGCCTGCACATGTTTTTCATAAAAAACCTCTTCACACTCTGGTCGACTAATCTTTCCATCGAATAGCTTGCACTTCTCTGGTCTCAGGATTAAACGACACCAAAGCAGGCTTACCCGCCTGCATTTTTGCCTCCAACAAGTCAACTTCAACCCCATTTCTATAGGCTTTGGTTTCTGGTGTGATATTTACATTTGTAAAATTGCAACCCGTACACATGACATTTTTGATGATCCCGGTTCTATCATTGCTGAGCTTGATACTTAGCGATCTGGCGGCATGTGGCACAAAAGGATGCTCTTCTGCCATTGCATACTGAGACAGCCAAAGCATTAGCACACAGCCTATATTGATTAATATTTTCATCATATATCGTCTCCACAACCTTTCACTGGATACCTTATCGCACTGGTCTGCACAGATCTTGACGAGCCCTTCAGCGCTTCACCTATGGCCCTGATTTCAAAGGTGCGGTAAGAAAACCCCTTGCCCGATTCGAGACTACTGCCAAGACCCTTACCGCAATCGGTATAGTTTACAGTTGCCACAGCTTTCCAGTCGGCACCATCAACACAGCCATCGGCAAGGTTACAGGTTTGTACTGGGTAGGGCGGGGTATCAGGTACAGGAATAAGATAATTAATAGGGTTAGAGGCATCATCAGAACCGGCGAAGGCCAAGCGTGACTGCGCCGCCTGAAAAGCCACATTGTGCTGCTGCATATTGCTGGCCACTTTCATTTCCAACGTAGAACGACTCATGGTAGAAACACCAATAAGCGTCAACACGGTTAACATCACCAATGACATGACCAGCACCAGGCCAGCCTGATTTTTGGGTGCTGTTAGCATTTTTCTTTGCACAGTTCTATTAGTAACCTTCATTGCTAGCCACCTGAATTCATCAGATCAATCTGATATGTGTTGCGCATTTTTACTACGCTAGATACCAGATACCGTCGATAACCATCGTTGGGCGTAGTAACTGTATTACCTGCCATAGTAAATGTCTGCGCTGAACTGATGTTATCTCTATCCTGGCGTTGAGAACGCATTAATAGCCATATTTTCACAGCAATCACCTCACCATTAATCCAATCAGTAACATTGCTAGCGCTAACGTAACTATCCACTATCCCATCACCTTTTTCTGCTGCCACACCATCAACAGCAATATCAACACCAAACTCCAGTTGAAGATCCTCAACGCCACTCAATAAAACATCACTAACCATTTCTGGACCTTGTGATAAATCAGCCCGACGCAATGAGGGCACACCATCACCCACCACGTCTGTATAGTCACTCACATAATAAGCCCTCGAAACCAAAAGATGGTTAGAGGTCGCCTCAGTATCATCCCATTTATAAAAATTCACATCTGGATAACTTGGCCCCGTCGCCTTAAATACCATTCCTGACCTAAGATTACTGCGTATATATACCATGTTATTAGCCAAAACACTGGTATCTAACTTGTTGGTGTCCGCATATCGCACGGTAAATACGTCTGTACCTGCCTTATATGATTCATATGCACACGTTGCTATATAAGGATTATCATTATCCACAGCAAAGAAAGGACGCTCGATGTTTATATATTCTTCATCTGCACAATCAACCGCAGCTAGAGGCATAGTGAAACCCGCCGGGCAGGCAATTGCATTTGAACCCGATTTTTGGCACGCAATAAGAGACCCATTATTATGTCGGCCCCATATTCCGGTATGACGCAAATCATAAGCAATCGTCTCCATCGCAAAACGCGCATCTGCCAACAAGGCCAGCTGATCATCACTGCTGCGCTGAGTATCTCTTGTTGAGACATACAGCTGCATAACACCACCCATGATAATTAAACCAATCAGCATAGCTAGCATCAATTCAATGAGTGAAAAACCTGATGAGCGTCTAAAGTTCATACTGTTGGGCCTCATATTTAACACTTCGTGTTATCACATATATGCGCAGAAACACTGTAACTCATCGTATCCATAGCTAGCGTTTCTGGATTTCTTTCCTGCCAATTTACCGTAATGGTCACTGTCGCAGTGGGCTGTATTCCCGGCACCCTGTCCACTACACCAATACTAGCTGTAGTACCCGCGTTATTTGGCAGGCTATTTCTTAAATCAGCTTTCCAGTTATAAATATCATCACGTGCCAACTCTGCACTCGTACAAATATTAAGAACACCATGATCATGACAACCGTTATTATCGCCCAGGTCAAGAATAGCAGCATCATAACTACCCACTTCATCTGGATCCAGGACGACAGGGTTGTTCCGAATACGTTCAAACATCTCTTCAGTCTTAATGACAGCCACCGTACGCAATGTTGCTGTATGGCCAGCTTTGAGAGAAAGAAGCTGCAATGATGCAATACCTAACATACCAACAGAAAGAATAAGAAAAGCAACCAGGGCCTCTATCAAACTAAAACCACGCTGACAAAAAGCTATTTTTTTATACTGTTTCATCATGGGCAAGCACCAATTTTGATAGCATCCTTCGTGACACGTACTCGTCCAGATGCATTCAATAAAACACCACGTGCAACCACATTTCCTGCAGAATTTTTCAAACCACGATCATCACACACACGAAACAAACCAGACACACTACTTCCATTTTTGAGCTTGGGCACACCCCGAGATGTAAAGGACACATATTTATCAACTACTGGTTTATTAGCCTTAATTGTTACCTCAGCGCCTTCCGCACCTGTATTAATCCTTAAAATTGCACCATCGGCTCCAGTGTAAACCCCATACTCATTGCCATTATCCGCGCCTTCTACAAAGACAAACCACCCTTCATCCCAGCCTTCAGCACCTGTTGCACATGTGGGCATGGCCGCATCAGCATTTGTACTCTTACAAATACTAACCCTGCTGTTTCGCTTAATCGCTTCACTACGCGCAAGATGCAACCCAGCCAATAAATCATTAGCATTGGTCACCATTCTATTACCCTTAAAAAAGACCGACATCTGCGGCAAACCCACACCAATAAGAATAGCTGCCACAGCTAGTGCCACCATTAGTTCTATCAAGCTATATCCTGAATACTTTTTCATGGCCATAATTTAAAACCAATAAAGACATCTTGCTACAACGAAAAGATAGGGAGCGATATCTAGCTGATAAGCGGTTAGTTTCCCGTATTTTTACTATAAACATCCATAAGTTATATTAAAGCCAGCTCCCCGTTCAGCAACATCTTACTATGCAACATACACTTTTGCGACGGGGTTTCTATATAAGTCATTGCTGTTATACTCTTGTCTGAAACTTATAAATTATTGAGACGAGCATGAACCTAGATCGCGTTAACCCCGGGCAGAACACACCCGACGAAATCAACGTCATAATCGAAATTCCCGCCCACAGTGACCCGGTTAAGTACGAAATCGATAAAGAAACCGGCGCCATGTTTGTCGACCGTTTCATGGATACGGCCATGCACTATCCCTGTAATTATGGCTATATCCCTCATACACTTTCCGAGGATGGCGACCCGGTCGATGTGCTGGTGATTACACCGGTTCCCCTGATCAGCGGATCGGTCATCCAGTGTCGGCCTGTGTGCGTATTGCATATGACCGATGAATCCGGTCCTGACGCAAAGATACTGGCTGTCCCGCTAAATACGCTGTCAGCCTGTTATGGCCATATCAACGCCAAAGACGATGTGCCGCCGCAGTTGCTAAAACAGATTTCCCACTTCTTCGAGCACTATAAAGACCTGGAGCAGGAGAAATGGGTAAAAATTGATGGCTGGCATTCAGTGGAAGAAGCCAAAAAGGAAATTATCGACAGTATTCAGCGCTTCAGGGATGCACCGGTTAAGCCATGCTTCTAGATTGAATGGTGCCGGAACGCGGAATCGAACCGCGGGCCTCATCATTACGAGTGATGCGCTCTACCAACTGAGCTATTCCGGCCTGTTTAATGCTAACGGGTGAAGTATATCAAAACTATTCTAATGTGAAGCCGCCACCTTATAAGGCGAATCATCACAAAAGGTTTCCCTGCCCAGAACCAGCTCGGTCATCAACTGCACCGAGGCCGGCCCCAGCACTATGCCGTTGCGATAATGGCCCGCATGCAAATACAATCCCTCAACCTCATCCACGGCACAAATATAAGGCACCCCATTTTCCGTACCCGGCCTTAGTCCTGCCCACTGCCGCTCAATGGGTAATGAGCCCAGTCCGGGCACCAGCGCAACTGCAGCTGCTCGCAGTTCTTTCAATGCTGTATCTGAAACCGTTTTGTCAAAACCCGATTTCTCCAATGTGCTGCCTGCCAGTACCCGGCCATCACGCCGCGGAATAACGTAATGCCCATTCGATAACACCATGCGCTTCAACAGACCCGGCTCCCCCCTGAACATAATCATCTGGCCTTTAACGGGTTCAACATCTACACGCTGAACTGCATCAACCAAGCCTGCGCTCCAGGCACCACCGGCCACAATCACACGATCAGCACCCAGCAATTCACCGCCTACGCGCACGCCTGTCACTCGGCCATCCTCAACAACAATATCCTGAACACCTGTATACTCACGGTAAGCAATGCCCAGATGCTCAAAACTGCCCCTTAACGCCTCAATCACTTTTGGATTCCTGACCTGCATCACCTCCGGCAGCCACAGGGCCTGGTCAATGCCGTCAGCCAAACCCGGCTCAATCGACAAAAGTGTTTTGCGGTCAGTGATCTGCTGAAGGTTTTCTGACCACTGCGCCGCCCACGCCTGCGCCACCCTGGTCTCATCACGATCAACCACCAGCAAACCGCTATTGAGCAACTCAGAATCAACGCCACTTTCATCACTCAGGCTGGCAACCAGATCGGGATAGGTGGTTTTACTGTGCTGCGCCAGGCGATTGACTGAATCCTGGTAACGCCAGGGATACAAAGGGGAAATAATACCGCCGCCCGCCCAGGAAGACTCCCCGCCCAACAGCCCCCTCTCCAGCAATAACACTTCCATGCCTGAAAGATGAAGCGCACGCGCCGTCATCATACCAATGACACCACCACCAATAACAACACATTCGGGCATAAGGAGTTTATATCAGGAAAGAAATAAGCGGCTACCGTGCAACAAAAACAATGCGGTAGCTCTCGGGCTAGTTAGCAGAGCAGGAAGGATCAGATTTAATGCCAGCAGGCGCGTGCTCTATAAACTTTTCACAGTAACAGCGGTGCTCGCCCGCATTCCACTTTTTCTGACAAACGGCGAGCATTTTATTAGTGATTTCCGCATTTATTTCCTGCTTTGCGGCTTCTGACTCTGCCAGTGCCGCCTGCTCGGCTGCCAGTTTTGCTGCGGCTTCTTCGGCCGCTTTTTTCTCAGCCAGTGCTTTCGCCTTTTTTGCTGCTTCAGCCTGTTTGCGCTTGCGTTCACGCTCAGCGGCCAGTTTTGCTGCACGTTCGCGCTCTTTTGACACTAATGCAGCTATACCTGCCTCAGCTTCCGCTTTTGCCACTGCATCATCACACAGATATTCAACCGCCTTAATTTCTGCAAAGCCTTTTGGCGGCTGTGCCTTACATTTTTTTTGCACCATCTTCTTTTCAACAACGGCCACAGGCTCTGGCTGTTTTTGTACTGGTTTTAGCACTGGCGTTAACCCGGCCAGCATGGCTGAAAAATCAGAAATATCAAAATTGAGATTTATAGATGAACGAAAAGGCCTCAGCTTAAAGCTTAACACCTGGCCGTTTTTTAAAGCGTCCAAAGTCGCCGCATTTAAGCGCATGACAAACGAACCGTTTTCACCATGGTTCTTGCAAACATCTTTTTTCACCTTCAGGCCCTGCTGCAGAAAACGCGAGTGTCTCTGCTGATTAACCAGGCACCATTGAAAAAGCGGTAACCGTTTACCATCCACTTTTATATCTTCTACTGCAAGATTCTGATACCGTTTTGCAGAAGCTTCTCTGTCTTCTGCACCATCAGTAATACGCAAACGCAACTGTTTTATATCGAAATTTAAATGGTAAAAGTTATCAGAATCTGAGCCGGAACGAGTAGCTGCTTTATCCTTAATGACCCACGCATGACTGCTGTCAATATCAACACTCACCCCCTTATCAAACGGGTTGTCATTAGCCAATATCGAAAACGGTAGGCACGATATAAAAATTACCACAGCCGATAAAAAGCCCTGCTTTCCTTTTTTCATCATTTACCAAAAACCCATAAAATTAAAAATCACAAAAGACCGGTATTTTGTAAAAAATACATAATTAAATCAATGTATAGCACAATATCGCCGCCAGTTTACCTTAGCCGCCAGAAAATCATCAACACGGAAGCCCGACGCCCCTCTTTCAATAGCCCATTATCGTGTACAATTCACTCCCGATGAATATTGCAATCAACGGCGAACAACGCACATTAGAGGACAACCTCAACTTACAGCAACTGGTGTCACAGCTCGGACTGGAAAACAGGCGCCTGGCCATCGAGGTCAATCAGGCGATCGTGCCTCGTAGTGAATACCAGAGTTATGTGCTCAAAAATGATGACAGGGTCGAAATCGTTCAGGCCATTGGTGGTGGATAACAGCCTTCAGCACATACATAATCAGATAAACCCACTTAAAGACAGACAACTATGACAACTGAAACAAGCTCTCTGGCCAATGACAAGCCACTGGTTATCGCCGGCAAAACCTATCAGTCACGCCTTCTGGTCGGCACTGGTAAATACAAAGATAATGAAGAAACTCGGCAGGCACTTGAAGCCAGTGGCGCTGAGATCATCACCATCGCCATCCGCCGTACCAATATCGGGCAGAATCCGGACGAGCCGAACCTGCTGGATATTCTGCCCGCCGACAAATACACCCTGCTGCCCAATACCGCTGGTTGTTACAACGTCGAGGAAGCGGTGCGCACCTGCCGCCTGGCGCGGGAACTGTTAGATGGTCACAAGCTGGTGAAACTGGAAGTGCTGGGTGATGAAAAGACCCTGTTTCCAGATATCACCGCGACGCTGGAAGCCGCTGAAATACTGGTCAAGGACGGCTTTGACGTCATGGTCTACACCAGCGATGATCCGCTGATCGCCAAACGCCTTGAAGATATAGGCTGTGCTGCGGTGATGCCGCTGGCGGCTCCGATAGGCTCAGGCCTGGGCATCCGCAACCCCTACAACATCCTGACCATCGTCGAGAACGCCAGCGTACCGATCATCGTCGATGCCGGCGTTGGCACCGCATCCGATTCAGCCATCGCCATGGAACTGGGTTGTGACGGCATTTTGATGAACACCGCGATTGCCGCGGCACAGAATCCACCACTGATGGCCTCTGCCATGAAAAAAGCCATCGAGGCCGGTCGAGAAGCCTATTTGGCGGGTCGTATGCCGAGAAAACGCTTTGCCTCGGCCTCTTCACCTATCGAAGGCCTGTTTTTCTAGTTAGCAGTGAGCGAAGAAAACCGAGAAGAACACCACCGCCCCATTCGTAGTTTTGTGCTTCGCACCGGGCGGCTGACCATCGCCCAGCAAAAGGCGCTGGATGAGCACTGGCAAAAATACGGCATTGATTTCGGTAATGAACCACTGGATTTAGCTGCCATTTTTGGTAACCGCAACCCGGTCACACTGGAAATTGGTTTTGGCAACGGCGAGTCCCTGCTGGAACAGGCGATCAGCAATCCTGATCGAAACTTTCTCGGCATCGAAGTCCACACCCCCGGTGTCGGTCATTTAATATATGGTGCCCAGCAGGCAGGCATCGACAATCTACGCGTGATACGCCACGATGCAGTTGAAGTCTTAAACAAGCAGCTTCCGGAAAACTCACTCAACCGGGTACAGCTATTCTTCCCTGACCCCTGGCACAAAAAGCGCCACCACAAACGCCGCATCCTGCAGGATGATTTTGTGGAAAACATAAGAAAACATCTGCAAATTGGCGGCCAGTTTCACATGGCTACCGACTGGGAGAACTACGCCGAGCACATGCTGGAAACCATGGATCAGCACAGCGGTTTTTTCAATATCGCCGGTGAAGCACGCTTTGTTTCTGCACAGGGCCTGCGCCCTGAGACCAAATTTGAACGCCGTGGCCTGAAACTCGGCCACGGTGTCTGGGATATGGTTTACGAAAAAAAGGGCTGATATGCCAGCCCTTTTTCTCTCACTTTCAGTTAGCAATACTAACTAGCTCTCGGCTTTCTGAGCCTCAGCTTCTGCCTCATCTTTGTCCGCTTTGGGTAAAATCGTTGCCTCTACTTCTGCTTCTGCCTCGGCAATTTCTTCTACCTCCTCATCACTCAAGGGCCTGGCAACATGGATCGGACAGGTGTCCTTATGACCTTCTTCTAACTGGCCCCAGGCATAATTAAACGCGTGGGTACGCAAACGGAAAAATTTCTCCTTGCCCAGATGGTCGATAAAGCCCGATCGCCTGAAGATATCCATAATTTGTTTTTTTGCACGGCCAATTAGCAGCTCAATCCCCAGTGATTTCAAACGCGTCACCAGCTCGTGCAACATTTCCTCGCCGGTTGCATCGACTTCATTAATACCTTCGGCATCGATGACCACAAACTTAAGATCAGGCTTTTTCGCCACTCGGTCAAGAATGGTATCGACAAAGAAGCCGGTGTTAGCAAAGTACAACGGGCCATCAAATCGAATCACCGAAATGCTCTCACAGGTATCCAGCTTCTGCGCCTCAGCATCACGCAAAGTACCATCTGGATCACGCGACAGGACTGAAATACGTGGGCGCATGGTGCGGAACAGGAACAGGCCCAGCGACAGAATCACACCAACCACAATGCCGGTTTCCAGATGGGGCGCAACAATCAACGTCAGCAGGAAGGTCACTATCGCAACAATACCGTCGTGCGGCTGAACTTTCCAGGCATCGATAATAGGGCGAACCTTGACCAGGTTAATTACCGCCATCATGATGACTGCCGCCAGTGTTGCCTGTGGCAAGTGATAAAGCAGCGGCGTTAAGAGCAACAGGGTAATACCGACAACCGCACCGGTTACTACCGATGAAAAACCGGTGATTGCACCCGCACTGATATTCACCGCAGAACGTGAGAATGAGCCAGATACCGCATAGCCCTGGAACATGCCGGAGACCAGATTACTCAGCCCCTGACCTATCAGCTCCTGATTTGGGTCAAGGCGCTGACGCGTCTGGGCCGCCATCGCCTTGGCAATCGATATCGCTTCCATAAAGCCGATAATGCCGATAATAACGGCCGTAGTGATCAGCTGAACCAGCACATCCCATTCAACACCCGATGGCAGCATAGGCATGGTAATACCCGCTGGCACCTCACCGACAACACGACCACCCTGATCGGCAAAGCCCATGCTCCAGGAAATAATGGTCGTCACCACTACTGCAATCAGCACATTGGGTATTTTGGCTGAAATCTTTTTCAGCACCACCATAATACCAATCGCCAGCAGCCCCATCGTTAATGTCAACATATGGGTATCGGTGGTTGCCGCCACAATTACATTCCAGATAGTTTCGTACTGGTGCTCACCTTTCTCAAAATCAACCACACCAAATATCTTGCTCAGCTGCGAAGTGCCTATAATGATCGCCGCCGCATTGGTAAATCCAATGACCACCGGGTGTGACAAAAAGTCGACCAGCACACCCAGGCGCAATACACCCAGTGACAACTGGAAAATACCGACCATCAACGCCATCGACAGGGCATAAGCCACGTACAGCTCCGGCGACAGGGCCAGCGGCTCGAGTGCCGCTGCTGTCATCAGTGAAACCACGGCTACCGGGCCGGTCGCCAGCTGACGAGAAGAACCAAACAGCGCGGCAACGATTCCGGGCAGGAACGAGGCGTACAAACCATAGTAAGGAGGCAGGCCCGCTAACTGTGCATACGCCATCGACTGCGGCACCAGTACCAGCGCCACGGTGATGCCGGCAATAATATCCGCCTGCAAGACCTTTGGGTTTTTACAATTCCCAATCCATGCCATGAACGGCAACAAACGAAGAGGGTTAGACAGCAATGACTTGATATCAAACATTTTTAACTATATCCAGAATTTAGAGTTAACCAGCAAAAGTTCTATAAAATAAAGGGATATTATCATGACTCAAGCAACAACCCCACTGTGCCCGCAACACATTGCCAGCCTGCTGCAAAGCTGATAAAAAAAGCCCAATAAACCACACCGACAGCATACTATCGCTGAAAAGGATAAAAAAAGGTACAATAGCGTCCTTTTTTGCGAGCTGGCCATAGTGAATCCAATGCGCAACGCCCATTGGTACGGCAGTCACATAACCGATTTTAAAGATATATCAGGAGAATAAAATGTCTCATAAACACCCTATCGTTGCCGTCACTGGCTCATCAGGCGCGGGCACATCCACCGTAAAACACGCGTTTGAGCAAATTTTTACCCGTGAAGCAATCACCCCCGTGGTTATCGAAGGCGACAGCTTCCACCGCTACGACCGCACCGCCATGAAAGAAGCCATGACCAAAGCCGAAGCCGAAGGCAACAAAAACTTCAGCCATTTCGGCCCAGAAGCCAACGTATTCGACAAGCTGGAAGAGCTATTCAAAAGCTACGGAGAGAGCGGCACCGGCCAACGTCGTCTTTATTTGCACAGCGATGAAGAAGCCGAACCTTATGAAGGCTTAAACCCCGGCCAGTTCACGCCATGGGAAGACATCCCAACCAACACAGACCTGATGTTCTACGAAGGCCTGCACGGTGGTGTGGTTTCTGATGATGCCGACGTTGCCCAGCACGTAGACCTACTGGTGGGTGTGGTACCCAGCGTAAACCTCGAGTGGATCCAGAAAATCCATCGTGACAATGCCGAGCGCGGTTATACCGAAGAAGTCATCGTTGACACCATCCTGCGTCGCATGCCGGACTACATCAACTACATCACCCCGCAGTTCTCACGCACTGACATCAACTTCCAGCGCGTGGCCACGGTTGACACATCAAACCCGTTCATCGCTCGCGATATTCCGACACCCGATGAAAGCTTCATTGTTATTCGTTTCCGCGAAGTTGAAAAATTCAACACCGACTTCCCCTACCTGCTAAGCATGATTCCAAACTCATTCATGTCTCGCCGCAACACCCTGGTTGTGCCCGGCGGTAAAATGGGGCTGGCAATGGAACTGATCCTGACGCCTATCATTCACGACATGATCGAAAAAGCAAAAAAAGCACGCTAAATTACATCGTTGTTATAGTGAATAAAGGCCAGCTCAATGCTGGCCTTTTTTATGCCCGCCTTATTTTCCGTAGTACACTTAGACCATGCCGATACCCACGCTCATCGATGCCCACTGCCACCTCGACTTTATCAATTTTGACAAAGACCGCGATGAGGTCATACAACGCGCCGCCCAAAACGGCATCAGCGACATCATCATTCCCGGAGTATCGACCAGCAACTGGCAGAAAATTAAAGCCCTGTGTGAACAACACAAAAACCTCCATCCATGCTACGGTCTTCACCCCTACTGGGTCGATCAACACCAGGAAAATGATTTAGAAAAACTGGAAAATTTTATCGACAATACAACCTGCCTCGGCATTGGTGAATGCGGCCTCGATTTCCGAGCCGAACAGGCTGATAAAAAAAAGCAGCAATATTTTTTTAAGGCACAACTGGACATCGCAGAACGAAAAAACCTGCCCGTCATCATTCACTCAGTACGCGCCACCGAAGACGTCATTCAGCAGTTACGCAAATACCCCACACTAACAGGCATGGTACACAGCTACTCCGGCAGTTATGAACAGGCACTTCAGTTAATTGAGCTGGGTTTTTACATCAGCTTCGGCGGCGCCATCACTTATGAACATGCCAGAAAACTGCGTAAGGTCGCCAGTAAAATACCCTTAACTTCACTGCTCATAGAAACCGATGCACCTGATCAGCCTGATGCCAGTCATCAACATGAACGCAACGAGCCAGCCTATCTCACAGAAGTTATAAACGTGCTAGTCAAGCTAAGAAGCGAAAGCACAACAAAAATTGCACATCACACAATATCTAACGTAAAAAACTTATTTGGACTTTAATTACCCAGTTTTCTTCCCATCTTTTTAATATCTATACCATCCGTGTTAATTCATTCAATTTTTATATCTTAAGGATAAACTACTTAATAAGGATCACTATTTACTAAAACCCCTTCTATAAAAGAATTTATGTAACACTCAGCAACGATTCCAGCGGTATTAGTAATGAGCTTCTCGTTGCTTCGGATTCCTGCGAACACATCTCAATGCTGAGCATGAATTCATCAATAAATGTGATTTCTGTGGCAGCTATTGCCCTGTTTAAAATCACACGTAGCACATCATAAAACAGGCAACAAATAACGAAGCATTGTTATTAATAAAAATTACCTTTACTGCTTATTTGCACATAATTGAGTCTTTCTGAGCAATAAGTGTATTTTATTGCTAGAAACCGCTCCACCATAATTTTCCATCAGCCACCATCTTAATGAGATCCAATTCTCTTCGTGGACCGTTGTTTCGGCAGTCATTTTCTACGCTACAATGGCGAACCCTGCCGCGGCGCTCTTCGCCTGATCTACGGTCAAGGCGGCCTATTCTGCGGTCTTTCTCGATATTTATTAGGTCGGCCATGCATTCACCTCATCACAAAAAAAACATAAATTAATAGTGATGCCTACTCTCTTCTTAAGTCAAGCTGATGGTTATTGAATTTTTTTATCTCCCACATTTTAAATATTCATACTAAAATTAGTCTTTTTGATTTAGGGATAAGAACATGGGTCGATATCGACCACCCCAAAAACCGGGCTCAAAATACATCACGCCTGAAGGTAATCAACGGCTTGAACAGGAACTGGATTTTCTCTGGTCAAAACGCCGGCCAGAAGTGACCAGGGCTTTATCCGCTGCGGCAGCTGAAGGTGATCGCTCGGAGAATGCAGAATATATTTATCGTAAAAAAGAGCTGCGTGAAATTGATGCCCGAGTCCGTCATTTAAGAAAGAGGCTGGATGGTATTAAAGTGGTAGACCGTGTTCCCGATGACACTGACAAGATTTTTTTTGGTGCCTGGGTGCGCCTACTTGATGACCATGACGTTGAAAAGGTGTATCGCATTGTCGGCCCGGATGAGCTGGACCCGAAACTGGGTTATATAAGTATGGATTCACCCATGGGTAAAATATTACTGGGCAAGTCACTGGATGATGAATTTAAAAT
>JAPHSZ010000044.1 GCA_026196545.1 Gammaproteobacteria bacterium | reverse complement strand
AGCGAGGAAGACATTCACCGCGCCGCCGCGGCCGCGGCTGCGGATGAGTTCATTCTTCGTTTGCCCGAAGGCTATCAATCGATGCTGGGCGAGCGCGGCGTCACGCTGTCCGGCGGGCAGCGCCAGCGCATTGCGATTGCGCGGGCTATTCTTCGCGATGCGCCTGTTCTTCTTCTCGACGAAGCGACATCATCGCTCGACGCGGAAAACGAGCGCCTGGTGCAAAAGGGGCTGGCCGACCCTGAGCGCCTGATCATCAAGGGCAGCAGCGCCGGTGGCTACACCGTGTTATGTGCACTCACCTTCCACAACACCTTTGCCGCCGGTGCCAGCTACTACGGCATCGGTGAACTGGAGACCCTGGTTACAGACACCCACAAGTTTGAATCCCGCTATCTCGACCGACTGGTCGGGCCTTATCCGGAATGCAGGGAACGCTACCAGCAACGCTCACCGATCAACTACGTTGAACGCCTCAACTGCCCGGTGATTTTCTTTCAGGGCACAGAAGATAAGGTGGTGCCCAAAGAACAGGCGGAGAAGATGTTTGCCGCCCTGAAAGATAAAGGGATTCCGGTGGCTTATGTGCCATTTGAAGGCGAGCAACATGGCTTCAGGAAGGCGGAGACAATTCAGCGGGCACTGGATTCGGAGTATGCTTTTTATGTCAGGGTTTTTAATATTCAGGTTTAGCTGGAATTTGATATTTTATAATATTTGCGCAGAATAAAAATTAATTGCTTCAACACTAGCAACACATCGAAACTCTACTCAATACAACAACTTTTAATCGCATTTTAGATAGAAATTTAATAATTTATCAAACAGAAAAAATTACTACTGACTCACCCGCCTGCTCTGAAGACAGGCGATTTAACATGGCGTGTAAATCTTCATTATCACCACTATCACAAAGCCAGCGCTGACTAGCTTCATCATAATCAAAATGAAAACCACCGGCCTTTGCCGCCATCCATAATTGCTTTGCCGGAGCCTGATTGCTGAAAATAATCTGGCTGCCGTTTTCAAACTCCAGCGTCAGCACACCATTAATTTCGTCATAATCAATATCAGCATCGCACTCATCGAGCGCATCCTGTATCGCTTCAATAGTTTCATCAGCGAGATCAATAAATTCTGATTCGTTCATTATTCACTCAACCGCTTGCGCATGATTTCATTCACCTGTCCGGGGTTGGCCTTGCCTTTGGAGGCCTTCATCACCTGGCCGACGAAGAAGCCCATCATTTTGTCCTTGCCGCCTTTCAGTTCTTCAAACTGGCTCTGGTTATTGGCGATGACTTCATCGACCATGGCTTCAATCGCCGAACTATCAGTGATCTGCTTCAGGCCTTTGCTTTCGATGACTTCATCGGCACTGCCCTCACCGTTCCACATAGCCTCTAAAACATCTTTGGCGATTTTGCCAGAGATAGTGTTGTCCTTGATGCGTGCCAGCAAACCGGCAAAGGCTTCGGCATCGACTTTGGATTCGGTAATTTCAATTTCTTCTTTATTCAGTCTCGCCGCCAGCTCACCGGTGACCCAGTTCGCCGCCAGTTTGGCATCACCGCATTTGGCCTGTACGGTTTCAAAATAATCGGCCAGCTCTCTTGAAGAGGTAATCACATCGGCATCATAAGAAGACAGTTCAAAGTCTTTAATGTAACGCTGTTTTTTCTGTTCGGGTAATTCCGGCAATTCTTTTCTGATCGCTTCAACATAAGCCTCGTCAATCACCACCGGCAACAGATCAGGGTCGGGGAAGTAACGGTAGTCATTGGCCTCTTCCTTGCTGCGCATTGAGCGGGTTTCATTTTTCTCCGCATCATAGAGGCGCGTTTCCTGCACCACCTTGCCGCCATCTTCGATGACATCAATCTGGCGTTCAATTTCGATATTGATCGCCTTCTCGACAAAACGGAACGAGTTGATATTTTTCAGTTCGGCGCGGGTACCAAATTCCTGCTGGCCTTTGGGGCGAACCGAAACGTTGGCATCGCATCGGAATGAGCCTTCCTGCATGTTACCGTCACTGATTTCAATGTAGCGAACCAGCGAATGGATCTTGCGCATGTAGGCAACCGCTTCTTTTGCCGAACGCATGTCCGGCTCGGAAACGATTTCGATCAATGGTGTACCGGCACGGTTTAAATCAATACCAGTCATACCATGATAGGTACCGTGCATGGATTTACCGGCATCTTCTTCAAGATGGGCACGGGTAATGCCGATGCGTTTGGTCTCGCCGTTTTCCAGTTCGATATCCATGTGGCCCCTACCGACAATCGGGTGATCCATCTGGGTAATCTGGTAGGCCTTGGGTGAATCCGGGTAAAAATAATTTTTACGGTCGAACACCGAACGCATGCCAATTTCAGCATCGACAGCCAAACCAAACTTCACCGCCAGACGTAGAGCTTCTTTATTGAACACCGGCAAAACACCGGGCAAAGCCAGGTCAACCGCATTCGCCTGGGTGTTGGGTTCCGCACCGTAAGCGGTGCTGGAACCTGAAAATATTTTCGATTTGGTCGCGAGCTGGCAATGAATTTCCAGACCAATCACGACTTCCCAGTTGCTATCGTAACTCATGAGAAATCCTCCGGAATTGCACGGTGCCAGTCAGTATTTTTCTGGTACTGATGTGCCACATTCAATAGCTGGCCTTCCTTAAAATAGTTTGCGGTGATCTGTAGACCCACCGGCAGGCCATCAACGAAACCGGCCGGCACCGACATACCCGGCAGGCCGGCGAGGTTGACCGCGATGGTGTAGATGTCAGACAGGTACATCGAAATGGGGTCGTCGGATTTCTCGCCGATTTTAAATGCCGTGTCCGGCGCAGTTGGCCCCATGATGACATCGACTTTTTCAAACGCCGCTTTAAAGTCATCGCTGATTTTATGGCGCAGCTGCTGTGATTTTAAATAGTAGGCATCGTAGTAACCGGACGACAGGGCATAAGTGCCGACCATGATGCGGCGCTTCACTTCCGCGCCAAAGCCTTCACCGCGTGAACGCGTATACATATCCATCAGGTCAACCGGGTCTTCACAACGGTAACCGTAACGCACGCCATCAAAACGCGACAGGTTAGCGGAACACTCAGCTGGCGCTACCACGTAATAAACCGGTACCGACAGGCCACTGTTAGGCAGTTCGATGTTGATCAGTTCTGCACCGAGTTTTTTGTATTCCTCCAGCGCATTGCGTACTACTTTCTCAACCTCAGT
>JAPHSZ010000071.1 GCA_026196545.1 Gammaproteobacteria bacterium | reverse complement strand
TTGGTGCCGGAGCTGGCAATGGTGCCGATATGGTCGATCATTTCCTGACGGTTCATGCCAATGCCATTATCTTTCACCGTGACGGTATTGGCTTCTTCATCAAAATCGATAGTGATTTTCAGGTCAGGGTCATCACCGTACAGGCTGTCATCAGCCAGCGCCTCAAAGCGCAGCTTGTCACAGGCATCAGAAGCGTTCGAGATCAGCTCCCTCAGAAAAATCTCCTTGTTCGAATACAGCGAATGCGTCATCAAATGCAAAATCTGACGCGCCTCGGTCTGGAATTCCATGGTTTCGGTTGCAATATCAACACTCATTACGTCTGTCTCCAAATAACTCTTTGAAAATAAATAGAAAAATTAGCAATAGCAAAATTGGGGGCAAATTTTACCTTTTCAAGGTTGTGAAAGGAAAAATTTAAAACAACCTGACATTATCCTCGATGATAAGGGTGGTTGTTCAGAATACTCCACGCCCGGTACAGCTGCTCAACCACGATCACCCGTACCAGTGGATGTGGGAAGGTCAGGTCGGACAGGGAAATTTTCAGCACCGCTTTTTGCAGCAGCTCATCAGACACCCCGTCCGGGCCGCCGATGATCAGTGCGATATCCTGCCCCTGCTGCATCCAGTTATCCAGAATGCCCGACAGCTTTTCCGTGGTCACGCTTTTACCCAACACATCCAACGCCACAATCTGGCAACCCGATGGCACCGCCGCGAGCAGGTTTCGGCTTTCATCACGAATGATGCGCTGGATATCGGGATTTTTACCGCGCTTGACGGTGGGAATTAAAATTTGATTGAGCCGTAGCTCGGGCGGCATGCGTTTCAGGAAATCGGCGCAGGCCTCGTCCACCCAGGCGGGCATTTTCTGTCCGGCTGCGACCAGGTGGATGCGCATGAATTATTCAGCGGCTTCCATCGCCTGCTTATCTTCGATAGTCACTTTCCACAGACCTTCGAGGTTATAAAACTCACGGGTAGGCGCCTGCATGATATGCACCACCACATCGCCCAGATCGACCAGCACCCATTCGCCATCATTTTCGCCTTCCACACCCAGCGGCTGGTTGCCCGCGTGCTTGGCCTCCATAACCACATTGTTGGCGATGGATTTCACATGACGCGCCGAATTACCGCTGGCGACAATAATATAATCCGCTACACTGGTCTTGCCCTGCACATCCAGCTCAACAATATCCTCGGCTTTCAGATCTTCCAGTGCTTCTCTGGCAAGGGCTCTGAGTTCATCAATACTCATATTTATTTCATCTCTAATAGTTTCAGGCGCACGACTTCGGGTAATAAATACCGAATATCGAGACCGGCCTGGAGTTGTCTTCGAATTTCGCTGGCAGATATATCCAGCTGGGTGACGGATTGTAACAGGATTCGCCCTGTTGATACCTGTTTAAGTTCATCAATATCGCTGCTGCGGCAGGCCTCAAGCACCTGAAGCTCCGGTGCCAACGGCCACTCAAAACCCGGCCTGCCGGTGACGACGATATGACTCTGCTCAAGAATACCCTGCCACTGGTACCACTGGTGCAATTCGGCAAAAGCATCCATCCCCAGGATTAAACACAGGTGATGGTCGGGGAAATCTGCATGCAATGAGGCCAGCGTATCCACCATATACGACTTACCATCGCGCTCCAGCTCCCGGCAATCCAGCTCGAAGCCGGGCATATCCTGCAGGGCGGTTTCTAATAATGATTTGCGTGCATCGGCATCCAGCCATGGCTGTTCGCGGTGCGGAGGAATACTGTTGGGTAAAAAACGAACCTGTTCCAGGCCGAGCGCCTGCTTAACATCCAGCGCAGGGCGGAGATGGCCGAAGTGGACCGGATCGAAAGTGCCGCCGAGGATGCCGAGGAGTGGTTTCAAAATACCTAAGTCTATAACTTATGTCTGATTAGTTGCATAAAAGCAATATGTATATGGCTAACGATTGAATACCCTTAAAGCAACATTTAATCGATTAAAAATAGCATTATATCGGATACCAGCCGACTGAGTTAGTATTTACCCATCTTTTCGATTACCCTAAATTTTCAACATTTAAAGGAAGGGGTTTATGGATACACAATATATTTCAGGCAAGCATTCAATTCTGCGCTTAAATCTTTTACTTGGCTTTGCGCTATTAACATCAGTCGCGCAGGCCTCAATTAAAAATAGTGATTCAGTCCGATCATTCCGGTCGTTCTCCCCCCTGTTATTAGCTGCCATTATGCTGCTGACTAGTGCCAGCTCAGCAATGGCTGTCAGCGCGACTCAGCTGGCTGAGCTGGAATGGTATAACAAATATGATTATTTAGAGAATTATTATGGTTATTCACAGTCTTACCCAACAAATATCACCGACGTTAATGGGATAGCATTTTTCACTCAATATAATCAGTTTTCCGGTACTGAGTTATGGAAATCAGACGGCACCGAAGCGGGCACGGTACTGGTCAAGGATATTTATGTAGGATCATACAGTTCCAGTCCCTACGAACTCACCAACGTCAATGGTACTGTATTCTTTACTGCAAAGACAACCGGTGAAGGTTACGAACTCTGGAAGTCAGACGGTACCGAAGCGGGTACAGTGCTAGTCAAGGATATCGAACCGGGATCAGGCGACTCCTCTCCCTATCACCTCACCAACGTCAACGGCACGCTGTTCTTCATAGCAAGTACAAGTAATGAAGGT
>JAPHSZ010000077.1 GCA_026196545.1 Gammaproteobacteria bacterium | reverse complement strand
CTAAGTAATGGCCAGTCGGCAAACATATAAAACCCTTTTATAACCTTTCTATAAAGTCCAGTAATTAATAATTACAAACACGCTAAGCAGCAGCAATACGCCAATGATCATGGCAAACGCGTAGTGATACAGCAGACCCGTCTGTACTTTTCTCGCAACACCGGCAAACCACGCCACCAGTTTTGCAGAACCATTGACGAAGAAGCCATCGATGATGGAAATGTCACCCACCTTCCACAAATAACTGCCCAGACCACGGCTACCACCACCAAAGGCAGAAGCGTTGAAATCATCAACGTAGTATTTGTTGTCCAGCAGTCTGTGCAGCCAGGAGAAATGCTTCATCCAAAAATCGGCACTGCCCGGCATCTTTATATACATGAGCCAGGCCACAAACACACCCAGTGCTGCCAGATACAAAGCAGGCCCCTTGAAGCCGTGCTCGACAAAACCCCAGACACCGTGGAAGCTTTCACCCAGTTTGGCCAGTGCATTGTGCGAATCGCTGATAAATATCGCATCGCCAAAGTAATCGCCAAACACCATGGTCTTAATTGTCAACGCGCCAATAATGACTGATGGAATAGCCAGTGCGATCAACGGCCCGGTAACCACCCACGGAGTTTCGTGCAAATGATCTTTGGTGTGTTTATCCATGCGCTCTTCACCATGGAACACCATGAAGAACATGCGGAATGAATAGAATGCGGTAATCAACACGCCACCCAGCACAGCGGCGTGGGCAATATCAGAACCTGGAAGATTGGAGTGAGACACCACTTCAATAATTGAATCTTTTGAGAAGAAGCCGGAGAAGCCGGGGAAGCCGATCAGCGCCAGCGAACCGATCAACGATGTCCAGTAAGTAATCGGCAGGTATTTTTTCAGGCCACCCATTTTGCGCATGTCCTGCTCGTGGTGCATGGCGATAATCACAGAACCTGCAGCTAAAAACAGCAGGGCTTTAAAGAAAGCGTGGGTCATCAAGTGGAACACGGCCACTGAGTAAGCCGAAGCACCCAGCGCTACTGTCATGTAACCCAGTTGCGACAAGGTTGAATAAGCCACCACGCGTTTGATGTCATTTTGCACGATACCAATCAGGCCCATAGCAAAAGCAGTAATCGCACCAATCACCATAATAAAACTCAGGGCCGCATCAGAGTATTCAAACATCGGCGACATGCGCGTCACCATGAAGATACCGGCAGTCACCATGGTGGCAGCGTGAATCAGGGCAGAAATTGGGGTTGGGCCTTCCATCGAATCGGGCAACCAGACGTGTAACGGCACCTGCGCGGATTTACCCATCGCGCCGATGAACAGCAGAATACAGATCACTGAAATCACGCTCCATTCAACACCCATGAATATCGTCATACTCTGCGATGACAGGCCATCGACCCTGCCAAACACTTCAGCGTAATCCAGCGAACCGGTGTACATGACCACCGCCGCGATACCCAGAATAAAACCAAAGTCACCGACGCGGTTGACCAGGAACGCTTTCATGTTGGCGTAAACCGCCGTTGGACGAACCGACCAGAAACCGATCAACAGATAGGAAACCAGGCCGACCGCTTCCCAGCCGAAGAACAGCTGCAGGAAGTTATTTGACATCACCAGCATCAGCATGGAGAAGGTAAAAAGCGAGATATAACTGAAGAAACGCTGGTAGGAATTTGTACCGGCCAGCGAATCTTTCGGCCAGTTGTGCTCATCATCTGCCATGTAGCCGATGGTGTAAACGTGTACCGCCAGCGAAACGCCGGTGACCACGGTCATCATCATCACGGTCAGGTTGTCGATCAAAAAGCCGACTTCAAAATGCATACCCTCGGAAACCATCCAGGTATAAACCGTGCCATTGAAGGCTTCAGCACCGTTAAACACATGATGCTTCAATGCGATCAGCGCCAGCACAAACGAAGTACCAACACCCAATATCGTTGCTGTGTGCGCGCCCTTACGACCAATATAACCGCCAAAGAACCCGGCAATGATTGCGCCCAGAAGAGAAGCCAGCGGTATAGCGAGATATAACGATTCCATACTAGCCCTTCATCTCATTGAGTTGATCAACATTGATGCTTCGACGATTACGGAACAGCACCACTAATATGGCCAGACCAATCGCCGCTTCGGCAGCAGCCACGGTCAGTATAAAGAAGACAAACACCTGACCCGCTGAGTCATTCAAATAATGCGAGAAAGCGATGAAATTAATATTAGCTGCCAGCAACATCAGCTCAACACACATCAGTAAAACGATGACGTTCTTTCTGTTGAGGAAAATACCGGCAACACTGATGGCAAACAAAATTGCAGCCAGTGTCAGATAACTTGATAAGGAGACTGTAAGCATGAATTACTCCTTCGCCTCGGCATCCATTTTTACCACACGTAGACGGTCATTGCGTTTCACCTTGATCTGCCTGCCTGGTGTCTGGTATTTGGTCATAGCGCGGCGACGTAGCGTCAGTGAAATCGCCGCCACAATCGCGACCAGCAGAATCACCGCGGCAATTTCAAACGGCAGCACGTAATCGGTATATAAAATGCGTCCCAGTTCTTTGGTGTTGCTGTAATCGGCATCATGACGCACGGCCTGCTGCAATGAATCATCACCCAGCACATCGGGACCAACCGGGCCTACTACCCAGATCATCTGCGCCGCCAGCACCAGTGCGATCAGGGCACCCACAGGCAGGTAACGCACAAAACCTTTGCGCATCTGTTCAACATTGATATCCAGCATCATTACCACGAACAGGAACAGCACCATCACCGCACCGACGTAAACCAGCACCAGCGCAATCGCCAGAAACTCTGCTTCGAGCAACAACCACAATGCTGAGCAGCTGAAGAATGACAGCACCAGCAACAAAGCCGAGTGCACGGGATTACGCGCCGTAATCACACCCAGTGCTGCAATGATCAGCATGCTGGCGAATAAATAAAAATTGAAATCAATAAAAGTCATATCTATCTATACTTCGCATCGGCGGCTTTATTGGCTGCAATTTCGGTTTCGTACTTATCACCGATTTCCAGCAATTTATCCTTGGTCATAATCTGAGTGCCTTTTTCTTCAAAGTGATACTCAAAGATATGCGTTTCAACAATCGCATCCACCGGGCAGGCCTCTTCACAGAATCCACAGTAAATACACTTAAACAAATCAATATCGTAACGGCTGGTGCGGCGCGAACCATCCTCGCGTTCTTCCACATCAATGGTAATCGCCAGTGCCGGACAAACCGCTTCACACAGCTTGCAGGCAATACAACGTTCTTCACCATTAGCATAACGACGCTGCGCATGCAGCCCACGGAAGCGTGGTGACATGGGTGTTTTTTCTTCCGGATACTGGATCGTAATCTTGCGTGAGAAAAAATAACGCAGAGTAACGCTCAGGCCTTTGAGTAATTCCCAGAAGGTGAAGCTTTTAATAAAATGTGCGATCGTTTTTTTCATTACACCGCCCATGGGCCAACTTTGGCCACTAACATTAGTGCTTCGACAAACAACCAGACGATGGTCACCGGAATAAACACCTTCCAGCCCAGGCGCATGATCTGGTCATAACGATAACGCGGGAAGGTGGCACGGAACCAGAGGAAACAGAAAATAAAGAACGCAGTTTTGCCGGCAAACCACAGCAGGCTGGTTTCGGCCAGGAACGAGTCCTGTGCAAACGCCATATTTTCAAACGGTGACAACCAGCCACCGAGGAACATCAAAGCGGTGAGCGCTGAAATCAGGATAATGTTAGCGTATTCCGCCAGGAAGAATACCGCAAACGCCATGCCCGAATATTCAACGTGGAAACCGGCGACAATCTCAGATTCACCTTCGGCAACATCAAACGGTGCGCGGTTGGTTTCAGCCACACCGGAAATAAAGTAAACAAAAAACAATGGCAATAACGGCCAGACAAACCAGTTAGCCATGCCACCGGCCTGACCTTCAACAATATCGCTCAGGTTCAAACTACCACTGGCCATCAACACGCCGACCAGCGCAAAACCCATGGCAATTTCATAAGCGACAATCTGGGCACCGGCACGCAGTGCACTCAAAATTGCATACTTGGAGTTAGATGCCCAACCCGCAATGATGACACCGTAAACGCCAATCGAAGTTAGCGCCAGCACGTACAATAAACCAGCGTTAATCTCGGTCAACGCCATGCCGCGGTCAAAAGGAACCACCGCCCATGCCGCCAGCGCTGGCGCAATAGAAAGTACCGGTGCGGTCAGGAATAAAAACTTATTGGCTTTGGTCGGAAGTATAACTTCCTTCATCATTAGCTTGACCGCATCGGCGATCGGCTGCCCTAACCCCCAGAGCCTGAAGCCAAAGAAACCGACCCGGTTCGGGCCAATGCGTACCTGCATCGCACCGATCACTTTGCGTTCCGCATAAGTCACGTAAGCCACTGACAGCATCAGGGGAACAAGAATCAAAACAATTTTGGCAATAATCTGAATATAAACCGGTAGCCAGTTCCAGAAAGTAATCAGTGATTCGGGTATAAATTCAATCATCATTTACACCTTATCTACCTTGATGGCAGCGAAAGCGTCGCCCAGCAGCTCACTGCCCTGCAATGCCATTGGTATCCAGACTGAACCATCTGGAATGCTGTCATCGATCACTAAATCCATCTGCGTATTGGCGTCACCCTGAGCCACAGCAACTGTTTCACTTTCCACCACACCCAGACGAGACGCCTCGGCTGAATTTAATCTCACACAGAACGATTGTGCGTCACTGGCTTTCTGCAATGAAGTTGCACGGCGCAACAGCGCATCGCCCGCGTACATCGGCACATCGCCCGAACGCATCAACTCATCACCGGCTGGTTTTATTTCAATGGCAACCTCAGCCGATGAAGCATTATTTAATTCAATATTCTCACACCTGTCACGCAGTTCCTTGCGAACTTCTTCTGATGACATGTAATCAAAATCTTTCTGCTCGAGCATGTTCGCCAGTACACGGAGAATTTTCCACGCCGGGCGTGATTCACCCTGTGCAGGACAGGCACCTTTAAAGCTCTGCCAGAAGCCTTCGATATTAACGAAAGTGCCCGAGCTTTCGGCAAAGGCTGCCGCCGGTAATAAGACATCCGCCGTTTCACGCAACGAAGGCGAATCAAACACACTAATTGCAACCACCATATTGGCCTGCTGCAAAGTTTCTTTTATTCTATGCACGCTATCGAATTCTGGCTCAACATTGAGCAGGATAACCGCCGATGGTGATTGCTGATTGATGTCACCGGCGTGATAACCCTGAACCGCCGCTTCATTCTCTTCTTCAGCCGGTAAAGCTTCACCCGCCGCACCACGATGCGGTATCGCACCTGCCAGCCAGGCACCAGCGGTATTCGCGCCTTCACTCAGATAACCCAGCACACTGCCGGTCTCTGTTGCAATCGCTTCTGCCAATGCGCGTAGTGCCGAATAGTTCGGGTGCATAGCCGCAAGATTGCCCAGCAACACGGTGCTGTTTCCGGCGGTTTTTAACTGACTGACTATCGCCTTATGCTCAACCGTTGGTTTCAAACCGGTCAGGGTTTTCTTCAGATGTGCAGCCATCGCATTCTTCGACGCCTTGTAAGCGGCTGCGGCAATCAATGCCAGTTCAGCCGCCAGATTTTGTTGCGCCACTGAAATATTGCTGGCGACCGGGAAGTTAAATTCATAGGCACGTGAGTTAACAAAGCTGATTTGCGCCGCATTATTTACCGCCGCCTTTCGCAGACGGTGTGAAATCATCGGTTGTTCTTTGCGCACATTGGATCCGATCAGTAGTGCTGCATTTAAATTTTCCAGGTCTTCGATATTCTGTCCCAGCCACGGCATTACCGGAGCGGAAGCCTGATCGCGAAAATCAGACTGACGTAAACGGTGGTCGATATTGTTACTGCCGATTGAACGCATCAGCTTCTGCGCCAGATACAGTTCTTCCAGCGTCGAACTGGGTGAGACCAGCGCCGCGATTTTGCCTGCGCCTGCTTCTTCATCTTCGAGTATTTCTGTTATCCTGTCGCTGGCCACACCCATCGCAATATTCCAGTCGACCTGCTTCCATTCACCTTCGTGCTTGACCATCGGCGCGGTCAGGCGTTCGTCACTATTAATGCCTTCATAACTGAAGCGATCACGGTCTGAAATCCAGACTTCGTTAATCGCTTCGTTATCACGTGGCACCACACGAATTACATCTTTGCGAGAAGTGTGTACAAATATGTTTGAGCCGACACAGTCGTGCGGCGCAATCGAGGCATGCTGAATCATTTCCCAGGCACGCGCTGAGTAACGCGAAGGTTTGGCGGTTAACGCGCCCACCGGACAGATATCGATCACGTTACCCGATAATTCCGAAGTCACCGCCTGATCCATATAAGTCGCAATACGCGAACGGTCACCACGGCTGGTCATGCCCAATTCACGCACACCAGCAATTTCTTCGCCAAAGCGCACGCAACGTGTGCAGTGGATACAACGGGTCAGTTCTGTCGCGATCAACGGGCCAATGCTCTTATCAAACACAACACGCTTACTATCTGAGTATTGCGAAACATCATTGCCGTAGGCCATGGCCACATCCTGCAATTCACACTCACCGCCCTGATCACAAATCGGGCAATCTAATGGGTGATTAATCAGCAAAAATTCCATGACCGACTTTTGCGCGGCTTTGGCCGCCGCAGATTTAGTATGTACTACCATGCCATCCATAATCGGGGTGGCACAGGCAGGCATCGGTTTCGGCGCTTTTTCCACCTCGACCAGACACATGCGGCAGTTTGCAGACACCGATAATTTTTCGTGATAACAGAAACGTGGCACACGAATATTTTCTTTGTCTGTAACTTCGATCAGCATGGCACCCTTGGGCGCTTTCAGCTCCTGACCATCGACTGTAATTGTAACCAGTTCTTCAGTCATTACACTTCCTTCACCATGCTTTTCTTATGTTCGATATAGTATTCAAATTCTTCTCTAAAATGTTTCAGGAAACTACGCACCGGCATCGCCGCCGCATCACCCAAAGCACAAATGGTGCGACCTTCAATCTTGCTGGCCACATCGTCCAGCTTCTCAATATCTTCAGGCACGCCCTTGCCTTCAACGATGCGTGTCAGCATACGATACAACCAGCCAGTACCTTCACGACAGGGTGTGCACTGGCCACAGGATTCTGAGAAGTAAAAACGTGAAATACGTTGCAACGCTTTTACCATGTCGGTGGTTTCATCCATAACAATGACAGCACCGGAACCCAGCATAGAACCTGCTTCAACCACCGAGTCGTAATCCATATTGGCATTCATCATAATATCACCGGGGACAACGGGTACCGAAGAACCACCGGGAATCACAGCCTTTAATTTCCTGCCATCACGCACACCGCCAGCCAGCGCCAGCAGATCCTTGAACGGTGTTCCCATCGGGATTTCAAAATTACCGGGGTTACCCACGTGGCCAGAAACCGAAAATAGTTTAACGCCGCCATTATTGGGAATACCCAGATCAGCAAACCACTTGCCACCGTTGCGTATAATCGAAGGCACTGACGATAAAGTCTCAGTGTTATTAATCGTGGTTGGCTTGCCGTACAGACCAAAGTTGGCCGGGAACGGCGGTTTAAATCTTGGCAGGCCACGCTCGCCTTCGAGCGAATTCAGCAGGGCTGTTTCTTCACCGCAGATATAAGCGCCCGCCCCCAGTGAAGCATAAAGATTAACGGTGACATCACTACCTAAAATATTTTCACCCAGCAGGCCGTTTTTATAAGCCTCGTCCAGCGCCATCTGGAAGTGCTGCGCCGGCTCATCCATAAATTCACCGCGCATGTAGTTGTAACCGGCATCAGCGCCCATAGCATAACAGGCAATCGCCATGCCTTCGACCAGCGCATGCGGATTAAAACGCAAAATATCCCTGTCTTTGCAGGTACCCGGTTCACTCTCATCCGAATTACAGACCAGGTATTTTTGCACCGGCGCGGTGCGCGGCATAAAGCTCCATTTCAGGCCGGTTGGAAAGCCTGCACCACCACGACCACGAAGACCAGATACCTTTACTTCTTCAATCACATCTTCAGGTGAAATTTTTTCACCAAGGATTTTACGCCAGGCTTCGTAACCACCGACTTTTAGATAGTTCTCGTAAGACCAGGGCTGATCTTCAAACTGGCATGTTGCGTAGCAAACCTGTGTTTTCATGAGATCTGTCATTATTTCAGCCCATCCAGAATCTCATCGACTTTTTCAGGCGTGAGCTTTTCATGATAAACGTGATCCACCTGCATCATCGGACCACCGGCACAGGCCGCCAGACATTCTTCTTCGACCTTGAGATAAATACGGCCATCATCAGTGCTCTCACCTAGCTTGATGCCCAGTTTTTTCTCAACGTGGTCAACAATATTTTGCGACCCCATCAACATGCAACAGATATTGGTACAGATCGCGACGTTATGTCGTGCTACCGGTTTCAGTTCGTACATCGAATAAAAACTGGCGACTTCATAAACTTCAATTTTTGCCAGCTCAAGATAAGCCGCGACTGCGTCCATCAGTTCTTCAGTCAAAAAACCTTTGTTTTCATGTTGCACAATATTCAGTGCCGCCAGCAGCGCCGATTTTTGTTTGCCCGCAGGGAACTTGGCTACCTGCGCGTCAATTTCTTCGCGGGCGTGTTTCGATAATGTTGTATTTTCTGTAGTCATAAACTCAACGATCCACGTCACCAAATACAATATCCTGGGTACCAATAATGGCAACCACGTCAGCCAGCATATGACCTTTGGTCATTTCATCCATGGCCGAAATATGCACAAAACTGGGCGGACGAATCTTCATGCGGTAAGGCTTGTTCGCGCCATCGGAAACCAGGTAAATACCAAACTCACCTTTGGGGTGCTCAGTACCGACATAGACTTCACCTTTGGGCAAACAGAAACCTTCGGTAAATAATTTAAATTGATGAATCAGAGATTCCATATCCGCTTTCATACCTTCACGACTTGGTGGTGTCACCTTGTGATTTTCCAGCATCACCGGACCGTCATTTTCGCGCAGCCACTTAATGCATTGTTTGATGATGCGATTGGACTGACGGAATTCCTCAATACGCACCAGGTAACGGTCGTAACAATCGCCATTGGTACCGACCGGAATATCAAAATCCATACGGTCATAAACTTCATAAGGCTGCTTTTTACGCAGATCCCACTCGATACCGGAACCACGAATCATCGGGCCGGTAAAGCCAAGCTGCAACGCACGCTCGGGTGTGACGATACCGATATCAACAGTACGCTGTTTCCAGATACGATTATCGGTCAACAGGGTTTCATACTCATCAATGTATTTGGGGAAACGCTCGGTGAAGTCTTCGAGAAAATCAAGCAATGAACCCTGACGATTTTCATTGAGCTTGTTGACTTCGCGCTTGTTGTGCCACTTTGAGGCTTCGTACTGCGGCATGCTATCGGGCAGATCACGCGCGACACCACCAGGGCGAAAATAAGTGGCGTGCAAACGTGCACCCGACACCGCTTCGTAAGCATCCATTAAATCTTCACGCTCACGGAAAGCATAAAGAAACATGGTCATCGCACCCACGTCCAGCGCATGCGCACCAATCCATAATAAATGGTTCAGGATGCGGGTGATCTCGGCGAACATAACGCGAATATATTGTGCACGCTCGGGGCATTCCACACCCAGCATTTTTTCCATCGCCAGCACGTAACTGTGCTCGTTACACATCATCGACACGTAATCGAGTCGATCCATGTAACCGATGCTCTGGTTATAGGGTTTTGATTCGGCCAGTTTTTCTGTGGCGCGGTGCAACAAACCCACGTGCGGGTCGGCGCGT
>JAPHSZ010000026.1 GCA_026196545.1 Gammaproteobacteria bacterium | reverse complement strand
ATTACCAGTCTATTCATGCAACGAAAGACCACTTTGTTATTTGCGGCTACAACTACGCTCCTGATTCTTGCCGATCAGACCTATTCACAGTTACTTAATAGCAACTTTGATGCTGCCTTTGTCCAGACAGGCATACTTGGAACACTCCTTTTTATATTTGCATTTATAACATCCGGTTTCTCACGACAATTACGTGAAACAGAAAAACTTGCCAGCGAACAGGAATATGAACTGGAAACAATTACCCAGTTAAACGAGCACATTATTAGCAGTATGAGAACTGGCATTATCGTACTTTCACACGAAGGCAGCATCCTGATGTCAAACAGAGCTGCTGAAGACCTTTTAGGTAAGACAAAACTACGTCAACATATGCACCTACAAAATATAGCACCAGAGTTATATCAACGCTTTGCCGAATGGCAGCTAAGTGATAATAAACCCCAACAGACCCCTATCCATCAAAGCCACGGCCTGCCCGACTTACAGCCCGGTTTCAGTCCCATTGAAAAAAATAAAACAAAAAGCCTGACCCTGGTTTTCCTGGAAGATGCCAGCCAGCTAAACCAGCGTTTTCAACAAATAAGACTGGCATCTTTAGGGCGCCTAACCGCAAGTATTGCCCATGAAATTAGAAACCCATTAGCAGCAATTCAGCATGCATCCCAGCTACTGGAAGAATCCATAGACCATTCTGCCGACCAGAAACTGGCTCATATTATTACTACACATACCCAAAGACTCAATGATGTCGTAAAAAATGTATTACAGCTCTCAAGAAAACAACAGGGTATCCCCGACACCATTTGCTTAAATAACTGGCTAATAGCATTCAGAAATGAATTCTGCCCCACCTATGGCATGACTGAGCAACAGATAAAAATCAGCATTAACCCGGAAACACTGACTATCATTTTTGATCCCGAGCAACTTCACCAGATTTTCTGGAACCTATGCTCGAACTCAATAAATCATTCAGGCATTGATTCTCACCAGCTATTAATTACTATTAATGGGTGGATTTCCGCAGATGACCAGCAACCCATTATTGAAATAATGGACAATGGTCAGGGTATTGATGAAAAAATAGCTACCCAAATTTTTGAGCCTTTCTATACTACTAGCACTGAAGGCACAGGACTTGGTCTATATATTATCAAGGAAATAGTTGAAAATAATCATGCTAAAATTGAGCTGGTTAATCAACAGGGCGGAAATAGCTGCTTCAGGGTTCACTTCATGCAAGCTGACTCGCAATCTATAAACAGGTAATACAATGGGAAACCCCGGGTACATATGGCAAACAAGCATGTATTAATCATTGATGATGAGCCAGATATCTGCGAACTGATAGAGATCACGCTCACGCGAATGGGGTTTCAAACAAGCTCGGCCTATACTATAAAAAACGCATACTCCCTGCTCAAACATAAAAAATTTGACCTCTGCCTCACCGATATGCACCTACCCGACGGCAATGGTATTGAGCTGGTTGAGCATATCCAGAAAAACTACCCAGACTTGCCTATCGCAGTCATTACCGCACACGGCAACATGGAACTGGCCATCAAAGCTCTCAAGGCGGGGGCCTTTGATTTCGTTTCCAAACCGGTTGACATTCATATGCTACGTAATCTGGTTTCTGCCGCAACAAAATCAACAACCATTGCCCCCAACAACACATATAAAACCCAAATTACCGGACAATCGAGTGCAGTCAAACAACTGACAAAACAGATCGAAAAACTCGCCAAAAGTCAGGCACCGGTATTTATTCACGGTGAATCTGGCTCAGGCAAAGAACGTGTTGCCAGAATGATCCATGAACAGGGTAGTCGTTCTGATGCCGCCTTTGTTCCAGTCAACTGCGGTGCAATACCCGCTGAACTGATGGAAAGTGAATTTTTTGGCCATATCAAAGGCAGTTTTACAGGAGCAAGCAGTGATAAACAGGGGTTATTCCAGGCTGCAGATGGTGGCACACTCTTTCTTGATGAAATTGCTGAGCTTCCCATGCATATGCAGGTTAAACTTCTGCGAGCTGTTCAGGAAAAAGCCATTCGCCCTGTAGGCGCCCCACACGAAATACCGGTTGATGTTCGCATACTCAGTGCCAGCCACAAAGACCTTGCTACACAGATCAAAAACGGCCATTTTCGTGAAGACCTATATTATCGTATTAATGTTATCGACTTGTCGGTACCTAGCCTTAGAAAACGGATAGAAGACTTACCACTACTCACCGAACAGATACTACAATCTCTGGCTAACAAATCAAATCTGAAGTCCATACCAACACTCAACAAAACCGCCCTCCTGGAACTCAAAAGCCACAGTTTCCCCGGCAATATTCGAGAACTGGAAAATATTCTGGAAAGAGCTTTAGCAATGGCTGAGAATAATATTATTACAGCCGATGATCTAAATCTAAAGCACTTGCAAACACCCGTTGCGGAAGAAACAACAACTACGATAGACTTGGCCAGCCAGGAAAAAAATGCCATCATACAGGCACTTGAAAAAACGCGTTGGAACAAAACTGCAGCAGCAAAACAGCTAGGGCTTAGCCTGCGCCAATTACGCTATCGACTGGAAAAACTTGGTATTGATTAATTTTGAATTACAGATTTAAGAGGCAAAGGTTCATCCTGAGCCTTACCACGCAGCTTTGTTTTTACCTTAATCCAGTCTGTAATTTTCAGTTCACGTATATCGTATATTGCTATTGCCGACCCATATCGACATGCCAGGGGAACCAAATTAATGTATTTAACATCATTTGCATTACGACCCAGATAATCTTCCACCATCTTCGCTGCCTTTTCACTTTCTTCTGCCAGCTCCGACAAATTTAGTTGATAATTCTGCAACCGCCTCACAACTATCTCATCTAACGGAACAATCTTTTCTGGATAGTAATAGATTTCTGAACTCTGATGGTTATATGCTTCTTTAGTAAAATTCATAAATTCGTCGATCGTATCAGGACGCTGCAGAAATGATAACCGCTGCTGACCACTCGGGCCTTTGACAATAAGGTTCATATCCATATTACCCGTATCACTATGCGCCTTACAGGAAAACTTACCAAAATAAAAAACTGTCGCTCCAGATCTTTCTGTATACACACTGTTTATACCCCAGGATAGTGCAGAAAGTTGTAGTAATAAAATAACCGCCATGTCAAATTTCAATGATTTCTTACCTGGCGTGAACACTAGCAACGTTAAACCAGGACCTAGTATCACATCTACAAAAAATATAGTCGTAATAGCACGAATCCCCCCATCCAGATAAAAGTAGAACTCGGGGAACCAGTGAAAAATAATCAAATATGAAATAATGACAAAAACGCATGTACTTGCTGCCAAATGCGTCAAAAACGCCTGCTTTCTGGTCACTTCTGAAAACGCCATTACATACTCCAGTTTATATAGCCACTTATTTTTAAATATTGCACCTCTTTACACAAGCCAACATCGGCCCAAATAAAAAATATTCTTATTTTTGGCAACAATGTATTACAAAATTGTCACTTTTTTACATTTTTGTCACACCCCCTATCTTTAGAAACAATACAAAAAAACATCTATCAGATTGATTTATATTAATAATCAGTTTTTTTTAATTATTGGCACAACAACTGCATTATAAATAGCAATCCCAAAATAATGGGGATTAAAATATACAAAATAACAACCCATTACATAGTTTTTTACTTATTTTTAAAGAGGAATAAACATGAAAAAAGTACAACAGGGTTTCACCCTTATCGAATTAATGATCGTTATTGCGATTATAGGTATTCTGGCCGCTATCGCCATCCCTTCATATAATGGCTACATTGCATCAACCAAAGCCGCTAAAATGACAGAAGCATATGATGGTGCAGTGCGCTTTGTCACTAACGGGTTTAAACTGAATGTGACTCAGGCTGCGTTAGGCCAGGCTTTGACCTTCCCAGCAAATGTTGCAGGTATTATTACAGAGCTAAACCAAGGCGAAGCTACTGCTCCTGATGGTGGCGAACCTTATGGTGCAGCATGCAGTGCTACCACCGGCATGATTGGCATTACTGGCACATGGGATCAAACAGTACCATCAGGTAATGTTACTATTGCTAGCTGTGCATATCAGGGCGTTGGTATTCGTAGTAACATCATTACTTACGACTAAGAGCAAACTCAAGTCGTATAATAAAAAGCCCCACCTAATTTGGTGGGGCTTTTTTATGTGATTGCTAAAATAAATGCGTTTGATCAAGCTATTGCCTTTGAAATAAAAGACGGTATCATCAGATAAATACTGCCTTTCATTCATAATTATTAATGAATTTGCACACATATTCTGAAAAATAATGCATACTTTGTAACATGGATAAGAACATCGGAGATACTTAATATGAACAGCAAAAATTATTATCGTGGTTTCACTCTGGTTGAGCTCATGATTACAGTTGCTATTATTGGCATTTTGGCAGCAATAGCCATACCTGCATACGAAGGCTATATCGAAACTAGCCAAATGGGCACTGCCAAACAAAATGCCGTCACTCTGGCTGGTTTTGAAGACACCTATTTTTACGAAAACGACTCCTATCTAGCTGGAACATATGTTCCCGGTGGCGCAGACACACTAAGTGCAGCACTCGAATGGAAACCAAGTGATGATGATGATCAATTCAAATATGATGTTGCTGCCGGCGCATGTGGTAATATCGCTAAATGCTACACTATAACTGTTACCCTCGTTAACAACCCCGCAATCACTCAAACCGTCTCCCGACCCTGATACTATTTAGCTTAAATGCACAATAAAAACCCTAATAAAAATAGGGGTTTTTATTGTGCAGAAAATATTCTGAACATACCTATATTTATGACAATTTAATGCATTTTCCGCTATGCTTAGCGTGTATGAAACCTAACAACATTTTATTCACAATATAAACCTTAAGTAACGGAATAATTAATTCACTTATGGCTGCAGAACCACGTCTACAAGGTCTTTCACGCAAACTAGTTAACGACGGTCTACTCGATGAAGAAAAGGCCATTGAAGCAATAAAAGGTGCCCGTGAAGAGAAAATTACTTTCACCCAATATCTGGTTAATCATCAGATATTATCAGCAAAAAAAATCGCTATGGAAGCCTCTGCAGAGTTTGGACTGCCCGTATTTGACCTGAATTCATTAGACATGGAAGCCATTCCAAAAGACCTTGTTGATGACAAGCTGATTGAAAAACACCATGCCCTGCCATTGTATAAACGAGGCAACCGCCTGTACATAGGCATTTCTGACCCTACCAATCTGGCTGCTATTGACGACATCAAGTTCCAGACCGGTAGCAATACCGAAGCTGTACTCGTTGAAGTCGATAAGCTTTCCAAAATCATCGAAAAAATACTCGATGAAGACGATGGCATGGATGACATGCTTGATGAAGGACTTGAAGATCTAGAGTTCGATGAAACGGAGCCAGACGCAAGCAAGGAAGATGATAGTGGATCAAACATTGATGACACTCCAGTAGTAAAATTCATCAATAAAATGTTGCTCGATGCTATCAAGAAAGGCGCTTCTGACCTTCATTTTGAGCCTTATGAGAAAAGATACCGTGTTCGCTTCCGTATTGATGGCGTATTACGCGAAGTAGCTTCACCACCAGTTAGTCTGAATATGAAGTTATCTGCACGTCTGAAAGTTATGTCAAAAATGGATACTGCTGAACGACGCATTCCACAAGATGGCCGCATCAAGCTAAAAATTTCTAAAAATAAAGCCATCGATTTTCGTGTTAATACCTGCCCCACTCTGTTTGGTGAAAAAATCGTACTGCGTATTCTTGACCCATCCAGTGCTTCACTCGGTATTGATATGCTGGGTTATGAACCTGATCAGAAAGAATTCTACATGAATGCCCTGGCCAACCCTTATGGCATGATTCTGGTAACCGGCCCAACGGGCAGTGGTAAAACCGTATCTCTATACACAGGCCTAAACATTCTAAATACGGAAGACACCAACATTTCAACTGCTGAGGATCCAGTGGAAATTAATCTGGAAGGCATTAATCAGGTCAATGTTAATGAAAAAGTCGGTATGACTTTTGAGTCTGCGCTACGCGCCTTCCTACGTCAGGATCCAGATATCATCATGGTAGGTGAGATTCGTGATCTGTCCACCGCTGAAATCGCCATCAAGGCCGCACAAACGGGTCATATGGTAATGTCTACACTACATACCAATGATGCACCTTTAACTTTGGCTCGTCTGGTTAATATGGGCGTACCACCCTTTAATATTGCCGCCGCTGTCAACCTGATTATTGCTCAGCGTTTGGGACGCCGCTTGTGCGAGAAATGCAAAACTGTTGAAGATTTACCCAAAAATGTACTGGAAGAAGAAGGCTTTACACCCGAACAGATCCTGGCCAAACCCACTTTATATAAAGCCGTTGGCTGTGATGCCTGCGACAAGGGTTACAAGGGACGCGTGGGTATTTATCAGGTCATGCCAATATCTGAGGAAATTGGAAAGATCATAATGAATGAAGGGACCGCTCTAGATGTTGCTGAACAGGCACAAAAAGATGGCATCAATGATTTACGACAGTCGGCAATACTAAAAGTAATTCAGGGTATCACCAGCCTTGAAGAAATTAACCGCGTAACCAAGGACTAGTAGAAAGGTGACAAACAATGGCTAAAGCTAAAACAGCAACAAAAGCTACAACAGCAACTTTTTCCTGGGAAGGAACAAACAAACAGGGCAAAGCAGTTAAGGGCATAACAACAGCGGCCAGTATTGACGCCGTCAAAGCTGAATTACGCAAACAGGGCGTAACCGCCAAACCTGGAAAAATTAAAAAACAGAAAAAGAAAAAAAGCGGTAAGAAAATCACTCCTGCTGATATTGCCGTATTCAGTCGGCAGCTCGCCACCATGATGAAAGCAGGCGTGCCTCTAGTACAGTCTTTTGACATCGTTGGGCAGGGTCACTCTAACCCCAGCATGGCAGAATTAATCATGAAAATAAAAGCAAGTGTTGAGGCTGGTAATACACTAGCGGCTGCTATGGCCGAGCACCCACTTTATTTTGATGCATTATTTATTAATCTGGTTGATGCTGGTGAACAATCAGGTGCGCTAGAAGAACTACTTGACAAAGTCGCTACTTATAAAGAAAAGACTGAGGCTCTGAAAGCAAAAATTAAAAAAGCTTTAACTTATCCAATTTCTGTTCTTGTTGTCGCTATGGTTGTAACCGTCATCCTATTAGTATTTGTAGTACCTACATTCTCCAGCTTATTCGAAGGTTTTGGCGCTGAACTACCTGAGTTTACACAAATGGTGGTTAACATGTCAGAATTCATGATTTCTGATGGCTGGATCGTTGGTATGATAATAGCCTCAATAATTATTGGTATTTCACAGCTAAAAAAACGTTCCAGAAAATTTAATGAAAATTTAGATAAAATGTACTTAAAATTACCTATCGTTTCTGGCTTAACTCACAGCTCAGCTGTAGCTAAATTTTCTCGCACACTATCGACAATGTTTGCAGCAGGTGTTCCCCTGGTTGATGCCATGGTTTCAGTTGCTGGCGCTTCAGGCAATATTGTTTACAAAAAAGCAATTTTAAATATTCGCGACGAAATTGCACAAGGCTCAACACTACAAGCTAGCCTCTCCCAAAGCCCTGATCTTTTCCCAAACATGCTAATACAAATGGTTGGTATAGGTGAGGAATCTGGTGCTCTCGATGAAATGCTATCAAAAGTTGCGGATTATTTTGAAGCTGCTGTCGACGATGCTGTAGATAATATGACCGCACTAATGGAACCGATAATCATGTCATTTCTTGCTGTCGTTATTGGTGGCCTGGTTATCGCAATGTATCTACCCGTATTCAAAATGGGCGAAGTGGTTCAGGGTCATTAACACTTGGAAATCATGGAAGTTTTTACAAATATACCGTGGCTGTTTTATGCAGCCACGATTGCTTTAGGTCTATGCGTTGGCAGTTTTCTGAACGTCGTCATTTACCGATTGCCCGTCATGCTAGAGCGTGACTGGCGAATTCAGTGCCATGACTACCTGGAATTGGGTGATGCTAAAATCGATGATAAATTACAGCATCTGTCCCTGGCCAGACCTGGGTCAGCCTGTCCTCACTGTGGTCATAAAATTCGTGCATGGGAAAATATTCCAGTACTGAGCTATCTTTTTCTCAGAGGAAAATGCTCGTCCTGTAACGCGGCTATTTCCCTGCGTTATCCCACAATAGAATTAACAACAGGCACATTATCCATCATTGTTGCGATGCAATTTGGTGTTAGCCTGGCAACGCTTTGTGCATTGATTCTTACCTGGACACTCATTGCACTTACACTAATTGACTACGACAAACAGCTACTTCCGGACGATCTCACCTTGCCACTGCTCTGGCTTGGGCTTTTGCTCTCTTTTTTCAATGTTTTTACCGATACCCAGTCTAGCCTTATTGGTGCCATGCTTGGTTATATGGTTCTATGGACAGTCTTTCAGGTTTTCAGAATTGTCACCGGCAAGGAAGGCATGGGCTTTGGTGACTTTAAACTATTGGCAGCCTTAGGTGCATGGATGGGCTGGCAGTTACTGCCCCAGATTATTTTGCTTTCTTCATTAGTTGGAGCCGTTACAGGTATTTTCATGCTGCTCACCGGCCTGACCAAAAGACAGCAACCAATTCCTTTTGGCCCCTATCTGGCCACTGCTGGCTGGATTGCATTGATGTGGGGAGAAGAAATCAACCAGCTTTATCTGTCCAGCATTCAGTAATGTTGAAGGTCGGCTTAACCGGCGGCATTGGTAGCGGAAAATCAACAGTCGCTGAAATATTTTCCTCTCTGGGCATCACCATCATTGATGCCGACCAGATTGCCCACCAGCTAACACGACCAGGCACTGAAAGTTTTGATGAGATAATACAGCTACTCGGCGCAGAATTTATTAGAACTGACGGCGGGCTTGATAGAAAAAAACTGGCACAAACTGTTTTTTCAAACCCTGCAATAAAAGGCGCACTCGAAAAAATTCTTCACCCAAAAATAAGACGGCAGATAGAGCAGGAAATAGCATATAACAAAGACAATGATTATATTATTCTGGCCATCCCGCTATTACTGGAGAGCAACTTTAGCGATCTGGTAGACAGGATACTTGTTATTGATGCTGATGATAATATTAGAATTCAGCGCATCAAAGAACGCGATGGCCGCTCCGAAAAACAGATCAGGCAGATCATGGGCCAGCAAATCAACAGAGCTGACCGCTTACAACAAGCTGATGATATTATTGAAAATAACAGTAATTTTTACAATCTGAAAAACGCTATCAGTCAGCTTCATCTACAATATTCAGAAATAGCATCCAGATAATTTAACCATGGCGTTTTGAGTATGAGATAATTTGTGTAAGAATTAATCACCGATCAGCTCCCAGACATATACCGTGACCGAGTCATACATATACGAACAACCAACCAATGAACGCATCCGGGCTTTTTTGCGTCTCGAAAAGCTGTTCAGGCAGTATGATTTCCATTTGAAGCAGGGCAACGCCTGGAACAACAGCATCGCCATTGACTCCATCATTGAGCTTCTGGCTTTCACCAATCGTTACGACATTAAACTGGAAGCCCTGAAAGAACTTGAACGACAACACACACGCCTGGAACGTCTGTCAAAACGCACACAGATAGACCAGAACCAGCTTGAATCGCTTCTTAATAAACAGAAAAAATTAATTGTAGAACTTAAATCGGTACAGGGACAATTAGGCCAGAACACCCAGTCAGTCGAACTACTTTCTGCGATAAAGCAAAAAAGCTCCTTACCAGGCTGTATTTGTGATTTTGATTTACCATCCTATCAGTATTGGCAAAGCCTGCCTGAACAGACACGTAAAATGCATTTACAATCCTGGTTTAAACCCTTCAGCGTACTTGATCAATCCATTCATCTCATCCTGGATATATTACGACACAGCGTTGAGGATACCGAAGAAGTTGCCAATAGTGGCTTTTTCCAGAAATCAATTGATACCAATCAGGCCATTCAGCTGCTGAGAATACGTATTGAGGCGGGCAGTGACTACTACCCTGAAATCAGTGCAGGCAAACATCGTTTCTCTATTCGCTTTATGAAAAATGAAGATCCGGCAAAACGACCTGAACAGTGCAGTGAAAATATAAATTTCAAACTGAACATGTGCATAATCTAGCCATACAGCAAGTGTGTGGCTATCTGACTATGAATTCCAGAGCGCCCCGATAGCAGAAACACCCTGACCACCCGCCAGCCAGGCTTTTTCCGTATCTTCCCTCGATACCCCACCTAAAGCATAAACAGGCACATTCACCGCATCCACCATCTCTGCAAATCGACCCCACCCCAGAGGTGTTATTTCTGGATGGGTCGCCGTCGCCTGCACGGGTGATAACACCATAAAATCTACGCCCAGTTTTTGTGCTTCAATCATCTCCTGTGTATCATGGCAGGAAACCGAAAGAAAATCACAATCGGGTCTTTCTGAATATTGCTGTAACTTTCTGCTATTCAAATGCAAGCAGGATGGCCTAATAATGTGGTTGAGTTCATCCGGCATATTAAACATAAGCCTGACTCTTGATTGCTCACACAAATTAGAAGCAAGTTTTATTATCTCAGCGGCATATTTTTTATCCACAGTTTGCAGCCAGTCATTGGTCAGCCTCAATTGCGCCAGACGGATGCCCCGGTCAATCGCTGCACCAAGGCGTTGCTCAAATTCCTCAACAGAATCAAATTTTCCCGTGATTAAATAATGCTCGGGCAACTTTAGTGCTTTGATAACTGGCACATCTGCAGCAGGGAATTCGACGTAATTCAGTTGATCAACCGCCAACCAGCGGATTGCCTGGCCTTCTTTACCAACGACCTGCCCCGTATAATCATCCACTTTCCATACATCGAGCAAAACAGTTTTATCGGAATATTGATGCGTTACTTTTATCAGAGGGCGGCATGAATTTGCCTGAATGCCCAGCTCCTCACCCAGCTCCCTTAGCAGCGCATGTTGAACCGATTCACCCGACTCCAGCTTGCCCCCGGGGAACTCCCATAAACCACCCTGATGCGCATCAGGTGCGCGCTGACTGATCAGAACTTCGTTGTTGTTATTGATAATCGCTGCAGCTGCAACGTGTATAACTTCAGCGCTCACAGCATTAACTACGATAATCTGCGTTGATGCTCACGTATTCATGCGAGAGATCGGATGTCCAGACCGTTGTCGAAACGTCACCACGACCAAGTACTACCCTGATAGTAATTTCAGACTGATCCATCACTTTCTGGCCAGCTTCCTCGGTATAGCCAGCATCTCTACAACCACGGCGGACAATACAGACATCATCAAGAAAAATACTGACATCTTCCAGTATAAGATCTTCAACACCCGCCCTGCCCACAGCCGCAAGAATTCTTCCCCAGTTTGGATCGCTGGCAAACAAGGCCGTTTTTACCAGGGGCGAATGCGCGACGGTATAAGCAACATCACGAGCCTCATTTAAAGATTTAGCATCAACAACATTTACGCTAACAAATTTTGTTGCACCTTCACCATCACGAATAATCGACTGCGCGAGGTGCAGGCATATTTCATCAACTGCCTGTGCAAAAGTTACTGCATCATCACTACCCGCTTCAATCAGTTCGGCATCAGATGCACCGGAGGCTATCAGGATACAGGCATCATTGGTTGAGGTATCGCTATCGACGGTAATGGAATTAAAACTTTTCGCAACTGCGTTATTTAAACACTGTTGCAAAAAACTATTTTCAACTTTGGCATCTGTCCCGATAAACGCGAGCATGGTTGCCATATTCGGGCAGATCATGCCAGAGCCTTTTGCAATGCCTGACATTGTGACTTGCTTGCCCGTAATCACAAACTGTTTGGAGACTGCCTTGGCAATTGTATCAGTGGTCATAATGCCACGCGCGGCAGCCATCCAGTTGTCTTCCTGTAACTGCCGGCCAATCGCTTTAATGCCTGACCCCAGGACATTCATCGGCATGGGTTCGCCAATCACACCCGTGGAGAAAGGCAAAATTTCTTCGGTCTTGCATTGCAGTGAACTGGCCAGCCACTCACAACTTTGAACAGCATCCTGAATGCCCTGCTTACCGGTTCCGGCATTGGCATTGCCCGAATTGATTAAAAGCGCTCTGGGAGCAGACTGCGCAAGGTGTTTTTTTGCCACAACAACAGGCGCGGCACAGAATGCATTCTTGGTAAACGTGGCAGCACAACTCGCAGCCTGATTAATTTTAATCAGTACAAGATCATCCCGGCCATTAGATTTGATACCACAGGCTATTGATGCCAGCTCAATACCTTTGACAGGAAGAATATCGACGGGTTCTGAAAGACCTACTGCCACGGCACACCTCTATAACAGACAATGATTAACGATCAGGACAGCTTACCATGACATTGCTTGAATTTTTTACCTGAACCACACCAGCACGGTTCATTACGGCCCAGTTTTCTCTCGCCCCTGACAAACGGCTGCGCAGAAGATTCAACATTCTCTTCGGTCTGTTCCTGATGCAGACTATCTACTTCATCATGCTGGTAATTCACATTTTCAGTTTGCACGTGACCACGTTCTTCAATATTTTCTACTTCTTCGCGGGCCTGAATTTTTACTTTTGATAAAATTGAAATTGCCTCGTGCTTAATCTTGTCCAGCATTTCTGAAAACATCTCAAAAGATTCGCGTTTGTATTCCTGCTTCGGATTTTTCTGCGCATAGCCACGCAGGCCGATACTCTGGCGCAGGTAATCCATCGCCGCCAGATGTTCTTTCCAGATTCTGTCGAGGACATTCAGCAATACATATTTTTCATAATTGCGCATACCTTCTTCACCCGCCAGCTGTTCCTTGGCCTGATAATCTTCAACCAGGGTATCTAGTATGCGTT
>JAPHSZ010000066.1 GCA_026196545.1 Gammaproteobacteria bacterium | reverse complement strand
TCGGGCTTGATCTTCCCTACTTTGCTATCAAGCCTGAATCGGTAGCCGAGTTTATGTAAAGCCTTTCTAGTAAGAACTTCGGGTTTGGTGTTGCCGCTGCGGATGTTGGCCATCATGCGGCTGCGGGTGTTTTTGTCTACAATATCAACCATATAGATATATCTTGAATAAACATCTGGCGTTTAATTGAAATCCTGGTAATCTAGTCGGATTTTCATATCCAAAAGTATCACAAAGTGAGCAAGCCAGTAAAAATAATCGATTTGTTTGCGGGGCCGGGTGGCCTCGGCGAAGGGTTCTCAGCCTATCGCCCAGATGGTAAACAGGCATTCAAAATAGCAATCTCAATAGAAAAGGAAGATAGTGCTCATCGCACTCTTTTGCTTCGCTCATTATTTAGGCAATTTGAACACAACAAAGTACCCGACGCTTATTACTCATTTCTGCGAGGTGAGCTTGGGAAGCATCCAGAAGACAAACTTTACCAGCATCCGGACATAAAAGAACATTTAGAGAAAGCACGAAAGGAAGCTCAGAAAATAGAATTAGGTAAAGTCAAACCTGCTGATGTTTACAAAAAAATAAGAGACGCAGTTGGAAAAGATGAATGTATTCTTATAGGTGGCCCACCCTGTCAGGCATATTCACTAGTAGGTCGTGCTCGTAATGCTGGAATTGAAGATTATGTTGATACAGAGGATCACCGCAATTATCTTTATAAGGAATACCTGAAAATTATTTCAAAATTCCAGCCAAAAGTTTTTGTGATGGAAAATGTAAAAGGGATACTCTCGGCCAAGGTTGGCAAAGAGAAGATATTTGATTCTATTCGTGAAGATTTACAAAATCCTTACAATGCGTCCAAAGTTAAAGCAGATAAAGGAAGAAAAAAACATGAATATAAAATCTATTCGCTCGTAACAAAAACAGAGGATACCCCTGATCCGCATGATTTTATTGTTCGCACGGAAAATTATGGTATTCCACAGGCTCGGCATCGAGTAATTTTACTCGGTGTTCGAAAAGATATAGCGGACAAGCTTGATGATTTTGAAAGATTACAAACTGTAGATAATATGTCTACAGTCCGACATGCTATATCAGACCTGCCCAATTTGCGTAGTCGTTTATCCAAAATCGAAGACTCAACTGATGCATGGCGTGACAGTATTACTAGCATAAATAAAGAAATGCTCAGTCAGCTAGAAAATGACGACCATGTCCCCAATAATGTTTACAAAGAACTGGTTGAGCAAATTAATAAAATAGAAATATCACCTTCTAAAACAGGCAAAGACAAAGGCTTAAAAAAAACCAATTCCAGCTATAACGTAAATTTATCAAGTGAATTACAGGAATGGTATAAAGACGATAAATTAGGTGATTTTACTGTTAATCATGAATCTCGTGGTCACATTGTAAGCGATTTACATCGTTATATTTATTACAGTACCTTTGCGAAAGTCAAAGAAGTATCACCTAAATCCAATAACCTTCCAAAAGTACTTTGGCCCGATCATAAGAATTTTGAGACCGGTAAATTTGCGGATAGATTCCGAGTGCAACGCGCAGATTATCCAGGCACAACAGTTACTAGTCACATTTCAAAAGATGGGCATTATTTTATTCACTATGAACCAAAACAGTGTCGTAGTTTTACTGTAAGGGAAGCTGCAAGGATTCAGACATTCCCTGATAACTATTATTTTGTTGGGAATCGGACGGAGCAGTATGTGCAGGTTGGGAATGCTGTGCCGCCGTTTTTGGCAATGAAGATAGCAAAAATTGTATTTGATATTATTAAGAAGTGATATCAAATTACACGTTTACACTTTCGATTTTCAAATTTATTAATGTAGTTAACATGATGCTCTAATGGATGATGAATGTCGGTATCAGAGCCATTTAAAATTAAATCAATAGTTCCTGCGCAGCTATTATTATTGCTTCTTCCCTTACTTGGATACAATTCGATCAAATGATCATTACTTAAATCATTATCATCATCATGGCACCCTTTAGAAAGTTGTGTACATGCAATGCTTGGAGAACAATCAGAAGCAATAATACCATCAATTATTTCTTGTCTAGGGTTATCATGCCTCTGCCTAGAATTAGAAAAAATAATTAATTCCGGTCTAACCAAATTATTAAGTTCTGCAGCAAATACATGAGGGTCCTTTTCAGTGGGCAATCCGCCGTGGTGAGGGAATACAAGAATTTTAGCTTCTACACAAGTTCCTTCATCTTTCAAAAATTGCAACGATTTATCATTCATATCACCTGTAATTAAAGCCACTTTCTCACCATCATGTAACAATCTAACTACAACGGACATAGCGTTTGCCTCAATCTCTTTACCTTTAAGGTCACTCTGACCTATACCCCGCAAACACCTAATAGGGCATGGAGATAATACTTCTAAAACAAAATCTTCATAAACTATATCATCAGTATCTTTATTAATTGAAGTAATAACTTTAGTGGGCCTGTTTTGTGATCTAGCAGCATCTAAAGCAATAAGTAAATCAGTAAACGTTTTGGTTTGTTTTGCTGCATCACCATTGATATATACAGTTTCTATATGTATGGAATCATCTAATAGCAGGGCAGATAGCCCACCTATATGATCTTGATCTGCATGAGAAATAATAACACTATCAATTTTTGTTATACCTATATTTTTAACTGTATCTTGAACAAAACTACCAACGGCCGCATCAATCATTATAAAATTCTTATCAGAATGGATAAGAGCACAGTTACCATGCCCTACATCCAATACCGTCAACTTAGCAGAAGTCATCTAGTGTCATCTCCTTAACGTCAGGGGCTAAATGTATGTCAGTGACAAATAACTCTTGTGCAGTATTACCACCAGTATTTACAAAAGCCATAAGCCTTGGTTTTTTATTGCCTTTAATTTCAGATTGAATTTCAGATTTAATTTCAGCTGATAATGAATCAACAGGAAATCTTACAGCGGTATCATTTGACCATGTAGTAATTACCCCATCTATAACATCACAATCGTCTTCGTTACTAAACTTTTCAACTCTGATAATAGCTCTATGAGGCTGTCTATGAACAGGGCGGCCTTTTTCAATTTCATACTTTGAAGCTTCTAATAATTTAACAATAAGTTCAGGCGACTGATCCCCTCTACCAATAACTGATGGAAGTTTGTCTCTATACTTTCTGATCCCCACATCCCCTTCAATATCAAGAAACTGGGTTACAAGTAATGAAGGAAATTTAAGGGTATATAACTTTGATAAGATTTCTGCGCCTGTAAAGTTAGATAAATTACCAGGTGATAGACGGTGATCCGAAATTATCGCATCAACTTTTTCTGCTTGAATCTGTTGAATAATATCATCAATACTCAACCCTTCACCAACTATAAGAACGGGCTCCAACCCCATATCATCAACATCTATAGCAGCTGTTTCACGAGTTTCTTCATCATCATCAATAATTGCTATTTTTTTCATAATACACTGAACTCAAAAAAGAAAGATGCGCCACCGAGATTTCCTGTTTCTAATGCTCGGCATGACCCTCCTAAATCAGAAACGCAATCTTTAATTATAGTTAAGCCGAAACCTGTTCCATCAGGCATTGTGGTAAACCCAGGCGCCCAAATATCTTCAATACTTACATCAATAATCCCTGGCCCGCTATCGCATATCTCTAATGTAAGTTTTTTTTCTTCAAAATGAGCGCGAATCTGAATTAATCTATCTCTTTTTGGAGCTGAATCTAACCTGAATGCTCTCATAGAATTTGTAAAACAATTCGTAATTATTGCCTCTAACATTGACTGAGAACCGTTGAGCTTGGGTCTGTATGTTGCATCAAGTTCTAAAGTCAATGTTATTTTTTCTCTTTCTAACAGGGGGGTAAAGCTTTCACTTAAGTTTTCTATTGTTTCATATACATCAACAACCCCTACTTTTCGTTTATCCTTCTTTAATAAATTCAATTGAAGTTTGGCAAAATGAGTAAGCCTATCAAGGTAAGCAGATATATTCTTAGTTCTTCGTAAATACTTTTTAATGATATCATCTTTGCAGTTATCCTTAACTATTTTGTCAGCGCTTTTTATAACCCTGGGGATTTCATCAAGAGGCTTGGAGATCTCGTGAGAAAATACAGCGCTTGTGGTACCTGCTGTTGATAACGATCTGTATAAATTCAAATCACTTTCTAAATGTTTCGCTCTCTTTTTGCTGGCTTTTGTTGCCGCTTTCACTGCGAGGTTTAGTTGTTTTTTTTGATTTTCATCATCAATATTATTTATCGCATCAGCAAGCGCTTGCTCACTCTCTTTGACATCTTGTTTATCTTTATCTTTTTTAGCTTTTCTTTTTTCATCCTCATAAGAAGTTCGTTTTCGTGCGTACCAATTTAAACTATCAAGTATAAACCTTTTAAGTTCTGTAAATTCCTCTCCCTCTATAAAGCCAACTCTATCCGTTTTCTGCTGAAGGAGCTTATTTTTATCTGAGATTTTAACTTGACCAAGGGAGTTATTAGTTGAAGGCCGAATTGATGGGTTATTTACTCGAGCCAAGTTCATATCAAGCCAGTCAAAGCCTGAATCTCCATATGGATGAACTCTAAAATCATTATGATATACATGCACTCCACCTAGGTGCTTTAACCATTTCTTTAACTGAGTAATATTAGTGCTTCTGGCAGCAAATGACTTGCTTTCAAGATTGAAAATTGAAAGTCGAAATTCTGCCGGTGGAGAATCATAAACTGGGTTAACGCCATTTTTCTTTGAAAACCAGTTTTCACTAGTCGTCTCCCAAACTAAGTCTCCTTTCCAATCTAAAACACTTGCAGTTGCACTTCCATCATTAAGAAGCTCCGCTTTCAATACCCATTCTGCTTCACTCAAATACCCTTCCCTAACCATTTTCTCAAGATCAGGATGCTCAGGCATCTCTAGTATTACTTTGAAGTCCCCAGTTTCATCAAAAGGATTTGAAAGTATAGTTAAACTTCTTGCGAGCCGCTCTGCTTCTCTTCTTGTTATCTTTTTATTAAGTTTTTGTATACGAATTCTTGTACCCGATTTTTTGGGCTTCTTTAAATCTTTCTCTATTGTTTCAAGCTCTACTTCATCAACAGTATTTGTATCATCAAAATCAGACCATATTATGTTTACTGATGATTCAGAAGTTGCTATTTTTCTTTTCTTTTCTATTTCTGGTCTTGACTCCAGCTTAGCATTCTCCCCCATTCTTAATGCTGCTAAGCGACCTAAACCTTTATCACCAACTTGGATTCGGCCAGAAGCTGTAGTACCAGCACTTCTTTTGCTAGAATGACCAAGCACTAACCAGGCATTTACAATATCTTGGCTCGACATCCCAACACCATCGTCGATAATTGAGATCTCACCTCCCGCTTCTGATATATCAGTCAACTTCACTATGCACTCTGATGCGTCAGCATCATATGCATTTCTAACAAGCTCGATTATACCTTGATCAAAATGAGGCACTAGCTCTTCACCGAGCCTAGATAAAATTGATGGTGAAAACCTTAAATTACTTGTAGTCATGTGTTTTTATTATAATTTTTAAAGAACATATAAAATTAAAGTGGTTGTTGCCAGCGGCAACGGTATCGAAACCCTGCTGAATCATTTTTTTACGGTCGTTACTTTCCATCGTTATTCTTGTTCGCTGTTTTGTTTCCTTGTCCTCCCTGTTCCCTGTGCACTGCGCTTCCTGCGCTGATGTGAGCTTGATGCTATCACATTATTTGTGGTTTGTAGGCTTCGCACAGTGCCCAACATGTATTTGTTTTATATCACCTATTTCTAATATATTCCTGTATAATGCAACCTCCCGGTGCACATCGGTCTGCACCATTTAAGCGGTAATCCCCCAAGATTCACCTCGAAACACACAGTTTCCGCCTTGACCGACCCGGCATTGTTTTCTTTGTCGTGTGGGCAGTTCTATATTGGCGCGATTGTGCGCTGGAGTTATTTATTTAATGTCTTTTGAATCCCTCGGTCTTATGGCCGAATTAGTTAGTGCTGTATCTGATAAAGGTTACAGCGAACCCACCCCTATCCAGAAACAGGCTATTCCCACCATTCTCGAAGGTCGAGATTTGATGGGTGGCGCGCAGACCGGTACCGGCAAGACTGCCGGTTTTACCCTGCCGCTGTTGCAGCGTTTGATGGAGATGCAGGCCGAGCGCCCGCCACAGCAGGGCCGGCGCCCGATTCGTGCGCTGGTGCTGACCCCGACCCGGGAGCTGGCGGCGCAGGTTTCTGACAGTGTGCATGCCTATGGCCATCACCTGCCGTTGAAGTCGACGGTGGTGTTTGGTGGTGTCAGCATCAACCCGCAGAAGCAGAAGCTGATCCGCGGTGTCGATATCCTGGTGGCGACACCGGGCCGGTTGCTGGACCTGGTTGGTCAGCGTGCGGCGGACCTGTCGAAGGTCGATATCCTGGTGCTGGACGAGGCCGACCGGATGCTGGATATGGGCTTTATCCATGATATCCGCAAGGTGCTGGCGCTGCTGCCGAAGCAGAAGCAGACCCTGCTGTTCTCGGCGACTTTCTCCGACGAGATCAAAAAGCTGTCGAATACGCTGTTGCACAACCCTGCCCTGATTGAGGTGGCGCGACGCAACGCCGCGACCGAGACGGTGACCCAGGTGGTGCACCCGGTCGACAAGGCGCGCAAGCGCGAGCTGCTGTCGTTCCTGATTGGTTCGAACAACTGGCAGCAGGTGCTGGTGTTTATGCGCACCAAGCACGGCTGCAACAAGCTGGTGAAACAGCTGGCTGGTGACGGTATTACCGGCGCGGCGATCCACGGCAACAAGAGCCAGGGTGCGCGCACCAAGGCGCTGGCTGATTTCAAGGCCGGCAAGGTACGGGTGCTGGTGGCGACGGATATTGCCGCGCGTGGTATCGATATCGACCAGCTGCCGCATGTGGTCAATTATGAACTGCCGAACATTGCCGAGGATTATGTGCACCGCATTGGCCGCACCGGCCGTGCCGGTAACGAAGGCGAGGCGATGTCGCTGGTCTGCGTTGATGAGCTGAAGCTGCTGAAAGACATCGAGAAGCTGATCAAGCGCGATATCCCGAAAGACGTGATTGACGGCTTTGAGCCGGACCTGTCGATTAAGCCCGAGCCGATTCAGCGTGGCCGTGGTGGCCAGCAGCGTTCCGGTGGTTCGAACCGACGGCCACAGCGTAGCCGCAATGGTGGCGGCCAGCAGGGCCGTTCCGGCAACCGCTCGAATAACCGTTCGCGTAATGCGGCGTAGAGCGTAGCGGTTAAACGCACGGAAGGCCTATGGAAATAAATCGTAACCGAGATGCCAGTGTAAAAACTAACCCGCCTCCTCTGAGGAATAACAGGGTTATACTGAAAAAGGTTTCGGTGGTGACTCATCGAAAAGTCGGCAACGATTTAATTCATAAGGCACGAACTAAATAAGTACTCACATCGGGGAGCAGGGATCGCTCCCCTTTCCCTGCCACCAACTAATCAGGGAATTAATTTGCAGGATTACCTACTCAAGCACGAAACCATTACGGTCAATAAAATTGACTACCTCATCCGTTCCCTCAAAGACCGTCAACAATTCAGCGATAACGAACAGCTTGCAGAAGACCTGGGGATTTCCTCGGCTACCTGGGCGTTGTTTGGTGTTGTCTGGCCGTCTTCCCGCGTGCTGGCTGCGACGGTGTGCCTGTTTGAGATGGACGGCAAACGTGTGCTCGAAATTGGTTGTGGCATTGCCCTGAGCAGTATTGTGCTGCACCAGATGGGTGTTGATATCACTGCGAGTGACTATCACCCGCTGGCCAGGGAATTTCTCGATAAAAACATTCTGGGCAACAAGATGAAACCGATCAAGTTTCAGACCGGTAACTGGGAAGTCGAGAACCTGCTTTTAGGTGACTATGACCTGATTATCGGCAGTGATGTTCTGTACGAACCGGCGCACGCGAAATCGGTATCTGATTTTATCGACTGCCATTCCAGCGCTGATGTCGAAGTGGTGATTGTTGACCCCAACCGGGGCAACCGCGCCAGCTTCACCAAAAAAATGATCGCGCTGGGTTATACGCATCATTTTGAAAAGTTTGATGTGCGCGATGCCGATAATGTTCAGACCAGAGGCCGAATATTGCATTATCAGCGCTGACGGCAATTTTTTTACTGCTCTGTTTTCCTGAAAAATCGATGTTTAAACTCGGCAAGACCTTTGTCGAGCTGAAACGCGACACGCTGTTTGTTGGTGTCGGTGCGGGCATAACGTTCCAGTATCGCTGATTTCATCGGCCTGGCTGGCATGAAGGTTTAGTGACCTGCTTCGTCCAGCTTCTGCTGGTTGGCGTCGATGGATTTCTGTGCCGCGGCGCCCACAGCTTTTGCGGTACCCAGAGCATTTACCTGGGTGGCGAACGGGTTGTCATCACTGATCTTCTTTGGTGCCGCCTGCGTGCTCGCGCTCGCTTCGTCATTCGTTTTCGGTGCGGGCAGGTCATTGTCATCGGAGCAGCCGATGGCAAAAAGGGGCAGGAGCAGTGCTAATCGATATTTTTTCATTATATTGGCCTCAGGCGGATTCTGGTTTTCAGGGCAGGTTTGCCCTGTAGGTATAACATAGTACAGCAAACGGGCAAAACTGGCTTTATCTGGCCATGATTGACATGGATCTACTGCTTTAATTTGATTTAGTCTAATATACGCTTCTTTTTTGTCAGCCCGTTTTTGGTATTTAGATTTATGCTGCACGAATTTATCCCCGGCCAACGTTGCATTAGTGATGCGGAACTTCAGATGGGACTGGGCACGGTGTTGACCGTTGAATTTCGCACCCTGACGGTGTTGTTTCTGGCCACCGGCGAGACCCGCACCTACGCCAAGCAGACCGCTCCCCTGACCCGCGTGGCGTTTGAAGTTGGCGATACCATTACCAGCCACGATGGCCGCAAGATCCTGGTCAAGGAAGTATGCGATGTACACGGCCTGCTGACTTATATCGGCGTTGATGAGGCTGGTACCATGACCGAGGTTGAAGAAGGCCAGCTGGACAATTTCCTGCAACTGAACAAGCCCTCTGAGCGCCTGTTTAACGGCCAGATTGACCCTGACAAGTGGTTTGAGCTGCGCTACCAGACTTTGCAGCACCGTCACCGCCTGGCGCATTCTGAGCTGTATGGCCTGACCGGTTGCCGTACCAGCCTGATCCCCCATCAGCTGTATATCGCCCATGAGGTAGCGAACCGTTATGCGCCGCGGGTGCTGCTCGCCGATGAGGTCGGCCTGGGCAAGACCATCGAGGCGGGCCTGATTCTGCATAACCAGCTGCTGACCGAACGTGCGCGCCGGGTGCTGATCGTGGTGCCGGAGACGCTGGTACACCAGTGGCTGGTGGAGATGCT
>JAPHSZ010000183.1 GCA_026196545.1 Gammaproteobacteria bacterium | reverse complement strand
GTTCTGTGTCGCCATCACCATAAATAATTCTGGCAGCTTGTAGGTGGTCTTGCCGACGGTGATCTGGCGTTCGGCCATGGCCTCAAGCAGTGCTGACTGCACCTTCGCCGGGGCGCGGTTGATCTCATCGGCCAGTACCAGGTTGTGGAACAGCGGCCCCTGCTGGAAGACAAAGGAGCCATCCTGTGGGCGGTAGACCTCGGTGCCGGTCAGGTCAGCGGGCAGTAAATCGGGCGTGAACTGGATGCGATGGAAGTCGCTTTCGATGCCATCGCTGAGCACCTTGATCGCCTTGGTCTTGGCCAGACCGGGTGCACCCTCGACCAGTAAATGGCCATCAGCGAGCAGGGCGATGAGCAGGCGGTCGACCAGCATTTCCTGGCCGATGATGTGAGAACTAACGTGTTTTTTCAGACTTAATATTGCTTCTTGATTATCCATATGTATCTACAAATGATTTTTTCAGTAATTATTATTTCGACGTATTGTACTGGACTGGCTGCAAATCTGAACCGTAGGATTAGATAGGGTCGATTTCAAATAGTTCAAGAGAAAAGGGCCAGCATTAAGCTGGCCCTCGATACTAACAGAAAAAAATTATCGCTTTGTTAATTCTGATAGCTCAGTGTCACGAACAGTGAAGCAGGCGTGTTGTTCGTGGTGTTGCCGTAGTAATCCATTGATGTTGAATACTCTTTGTCCAGAATATTGTCGACACGAGCTTTTATTGTCCAGCTTTTATCAATAGCTTTTTCCACGGTCAGATTGGCAATAGCATAACCGGCTAACTCGACCGTATTGCTTGAATTGGCAAAGCGCGGGCTTTGGGCCAGTACATGGACGCCAACACGATAGCTGTCAAAGTTTTTTGCTAGATTCATTTTCAATGTGCGTTTTGCCCGGTTTTGCAACACGTTACCTGTGTCTTCATTGGTGGGATCAATCACCGACAGATTTACCTGGCTCTCCCAGTCGGCAAGATTGCCGCTGACAGCAAGTTCAGCGCCATTGATTTTTGCCCTGTTGACGTTTTCCAGGGAACCGCTTGCTCCATAGCCGATCAGGTCTTTGACCAGCGTCTGGTAGGTGCGAATCTCCCACTGTCCCCAGCCATGATTACCGGTGAAGCCCAGCTCTGTGCTGTGTGAGGTTTCGGGATTAAGATCCGGGTTGCCATCGTAGAAGAAGTAAACCGTATCAACGAAGTACAGGTCATTGAATGAGGGCGCGATAAAGGCGGTACCATGAGACAGGCTGACCTGTGTTTCTCCTGTCATGTCGTATGACCAGGCGATATTGCCGGTGCGGTGTGTGCCAAAGGCTTCATTATCATCAACACGGCCGGAAAGCTGTAACTGATGGTCGCCAAACTTGTCCTGAACCAGCGCATAAAGTCCCTTGTTGTTACGTTCGGTTTCAGCATAACTGGTGGTGCTTGCAACCTTGTCGTTGATGTAATCAACACCAAAGGCGAGCTGTCCTGTTTCCCCCAGGGCAAGCTCATTTTGCCAGCGAGCCTGGTCACGTTTGGTTTCAAATAGCGTGTTTGAAAAAGAGTACGTGCCCAGCGGCATCCAGGTGAACGGGTCAAAGTCCTCATTGTATCCATCAGTATCTAATCGGTCTTTGCTCTGGCCTGCGTCGAAGCTGGTGCTCCAGTCATCACTGATACTGGTATCAAAACCCAGGGTATAACTTTGCTGGATAGAATCGGAGACATTGCCAAAACTGTTGTTATCAAATTCAGTTTCACTCTTTGCATATAAAACACCGGCATGGATATTCGATGAAGAGCCAATCTTTTGTTTAATGTTGATGTTGGCTGAATTGTTGCTGTGGCCATCGTCGTCGTCTTCAATATCGTTGGCAACGTTGAAGCCCCTGGTTTTGAAGTGACTGGCTGAAATGTTCAGTTGGGTGTTTCCACTGTTGATATTGCTGCCGACGGTGGCTGCCTGGGTATGGTCAGAGCCGTAAGTAACCGAAGCGTTGTACTGGTTACCGCCGGATTTAGTGAACACCTGGACTACGCCGCCGATAGCCTCCGAGCCATATAGCGCTGAACGAGGGCCACGGATGATTTCAATATGGTCGACCTGTGCCAGTGAAATCAGCTCAAGCTGTGCGGCGCCGGTTGTAGCTGAGCCAACAATGTTGCCATCAATAATGAACAGCAATTGATCAGAGCTGGTGCCACGTAAATAGGCACTGGTGACATGGCCGGTACCGCCAGCCGTAGAAAAATCCATACCGGGAACGCGTTCACGCAATAAATCGGCAACACTCTGCGTTTGGCTATGCTCGATGTCTTCACTGGTAATCACGGTGACTGCTGCTAGCGTCTGGTCGGCAGACTGTGCGATACGTGAAGCAGTAACAACAGGATGTAGCTGGGTTTCAGCCTGTGCAGTTAAAGAAGCAGAAGCAAAAATTACGGACGAAAGAAAAATTTTGGGGATAGTTGTCATTGTAGACTCCTGTGCGCACCCCGCGCATATAATGGTTAGTCGGGTATCTACGGGCAGGTCTCCGGGCTTAAGAGTGCCATTGCTGGCGGGCGTATCACCTTCCCATGCTTAGAATCAAACACAGTGGTAAACAATACGCTTACACTCAATTACCGTTGCGGGGGCAGCGTTAGAATAATAGCCAAGGCTATGCACTAACTTCCCAATTACCCTGTAAAAAATTACAGGAACCAGTAGCGTGCGCGGACTATAATGTTCCAGGCGAAGAAGGTCAACAAAAAAAACGGACAGTAATCGGGGTTGTTATTAAATATGGCTAATCGACTAACAAAAATCTACACCCGCACCGGTGACAAGGGTGAGACCGGCCTGGCGAGCGGTGAACGCGTCGCCAAGGACAGTGCCATCATGCACGCACAGGGCGATGTCGATGAACTGAATAGCCTGCTGGGTCTGCTGGCCTGTAAGCTTGAAGGCGATATTTGTCTGGGTGTGAAAACCATACAAAATGATTTATTTGACCTGGGCGGCGAGCTGAGTTGTGCGCAGCCGCTGATCAAACAGGACCGCATTGACTGGCTGGAACAGAAGCTAGACCAGCTCAATGAAGATTTACCCGTGCTGAAAGAATTTATCCTGCCCGGTGGGGGTGAAGCGGCGAGCCTGTGTCATCTGGCGCGCTCGGTCTGTCGCCGAGCTGAGCGTCACCTGGTCACGGCCAACCGCGAGGCTGAAATCAGCGCATTGCTGCTGGCCTACATCAACCGACTGTCTGACCTGCTGTTTGTTATGGCGCGGTTTATCACCAGACAACAGGGTGAGTCAGAAGTCTACTGGCAGTCTTCACGAATACAGGAGGAATGAACATGGTGCGTATCGGCATTGATCTCGGTGGTACAAAAATCGAAGGCATCGCGCTGGATGAGGAAGGTGTCGAGCTGGCGCGGCAGCGCATCGCCACGCCGGAAGGGGATTATCAGGGAACACTGCTTGCCATCAAATCATTGATCGGGCAACTTGAAGCCAGCGTTAAGCAGGAGGCGACCATTGGTATCTGCACGCCGGGCGCCCTGAGTTTTGCCAGCTCGGAAGCAGGACTGCTGAAAAATTCCAACTCGGTGTGCATGAACGGCAAACCAGTACATCAGGATCTTGAAGTGCTGTTGCAACGCCCGATCAAAATCACCAACGATGCCAACTGCTTTGCCCTGTCTGAAGCTACCGATGGTGCTGCCAGGGGCGCGGATATTGTCTTTGGCGTGATTATCGGTACCGGTGTCGGTGCGGGCATCGTCGTCAACGGCCAGGTGCTCAATGGTGCCAATGCCATTGCCGGTGAATGGGGGCACAACCCGCTGCCCTGGCC
>JAPHSZ010000140.1 GCA_026196545.1 Gammaproteobacteria bacterium | reverse complement strand
GCAACACAGTTTCTGACATCGGCACACCTGGACTGACTACAATACGCCTGGCTGATTTAAACAGCGCAGGCTTAAATTCACCGGTATGCAGTTCAACATCAGGGAATTTTTCGTTTAATAATTTCATTCCCGGCGGCAGGTCCCGACTATCGACAACCACAACACGCTCACCCAGGCCGCGTAAATAACGCACGACAGACACGCCCGTAACCCCAAGACCAACGACCAGGGTGTATATTGCATTTTTTTGTAATTGCGTTTTTTCCATTCGTCTTTTCGTTTTTAACTGCGACATTATTAAACCATCACTCTTATCGAACCTTGAGTGAAGCCAGGCCGATCAAAACCAGTATTACCGTAATAATCCAGAACCGGACAATCACTCTTGGTTCTGGCCAACCTTTTAATTCAAAATGATGGTGCAGCGGCGCCATCCTGAAAATTCGCTTACCTGTTAACTTGAATGAAGCCACCTGCATGATCACCGATACCGTCTCCATGACAAAGACGCCACCCATGATTAACAACACCAGCTCCTGACGAACCAGCACGGCAACCACGCCCAGTGCTGCACCCAATGCCAAAGCACCGACATCCCCCATGAAGACTTGTGCAGGATAAGTGTTGAACCATAAGAAACCCAGGCCTGCTCCAACCAGTGAACCACAAAATATTGCCAGCTCACCCGAACCCGCAACGTAAGGAATACCCAGATAATCTGCAAAACCGATATGCCCCGTTACATAGGCAAAAACACCCAGCGCACCGGCCACCATCACCGTTGGCATAATCGCCAGACCGTCAAGGCCATCAGTCAGGTTCACCGCATTGCTGCTGCCAACGATGACAAAATAACTCAGAATAACAAACCAGCCCCCCAGGGGGATCATCACATCCTTAACAAAAGGCAAAATCAAAGCAGTCTCAATTGGTGAATCGGCCATGCGATACATAGCAATCGCCGCACCCAGGCCAAAAACGGTTTGCCAGAAATACTTGGCTTTGGCAGACAGGCCTTTTGAATTGCCATAGACCAGCTTCTTGTAATCATCAACTCCACCAATCAGGCCAAACAACAAAGTCACTATCAATGCAACCCAGACCTTGTTACTGGAAAGATTTCCCCACAAGAGCGTACTCACAGCCACTGAAACAATAATCAGCGCGCCACCCATGGTCGGCGTGCCCGCTTTCGACAAATGTGACTGCGGGCCATCATCACGCACAGTTTGTCCAATTTTGTAACTGACCAGTTTTCGAATCATTGCCGGACCAATTAGCAAGGACAGCATCAATGCCGTTATCGTTCCCAGAATCGTGCGCAGGGTAAGGTACTGAAACACATTGAAGCCACTGTGATACTGCTGTAAATATTCTGCGAATATGAGCAACATCAGTTCACCCTCTTATTATTGTTATTTTCAAGCAACAGGGCATTCACCACATTTTCCATCGCCATTGAGCGCGAGCCTTTGACCAATACAGTTGTTGATTCGCTCATGCTTTCAACAAGCGCTTTTATTAACTCATCCCTGTCTTCAAAAAACCTGGCGCCTTCGCCAAAGCCATCAACGGCATGACGACTTAAATCACCTGTCGCATAAAGTTTGTTAACACCCTGCTGTCTGGCGTACTGCCCCGATGCAAAATGCAGCGCCGCCGATGACTCACCCAGCTCGGCCATATCACCCAGCACCAGGCAGGACTCACCCTGCATTTCCGCCAGTACATCAATCGCCGCATTAAGCGATAGCGGATTGGCGTTATAGCTATCATCAATAACGCGCGCACCCTGCAAACCGGGCTGAATATTCAGGCGCCCGGAGACACTGGAAAACGATTCCAGCCCCGAGGTAATTTTCTCAGGAGTCACGCCGAACGCCAGCGCCACCGCCGTTGCCGCCAGCGCATTCATCACGTTGTGGCGACCCGGCAGATTCATGATGATAGTCATATCACCCTTAGCGGTTTTAAAAATATAAGAACCATCCGCGACGGCTTCAGCATAAACATCCGCCTTTTTGTCTTTCATCGAGAACGTGACAATATTTTTACCCTGACAAACTTCACGCCAGTAAGCTGCATAATCATCATCGGCATTAATAATCGCCACACCATCATCGACCAGGCCACCATAAATTTCTGCTTTTGCCTGCGCGACTTTTTCAATCGAACCAAAACCTTCCAGATGGGCCGGGCCTGCATTGGTAATCACAGCCACATCCGGCCTGGCGATATGCGTTAAATAATCAATTTCAGCAACATGATTGGCACCCATTTCTATCACTGCATAATCATGCTGCTCACGAATCGACAACAGGGTCATGGGCATGCCGATATCATTATTCAAATTACCCTGCGTTAATAAAACTCGATCTTCGCCCGCCGCTTTACTCAGGATAGCGCGACACATTTCCTTAACCGTTGTTTTGCCATTACTACCGGTGATCGCTGCCAGCTTGCCCTTAAACTGGCGACGCCATTCAGCGGCCAGGTTACCCAGCGCAATCCGTGTATCATCTACACAAATTTGCGACAGTGCGATTGATTGTGGATTACTCACCAGTGCGCCCTTAGCACCCAGATCAGCGGCCTGATTTAAAAAATCATGACCATCAAAATTCTCGCCTGTTAACGCCACGTACAAATCATCTTTATTTAATGTACGGGTATCCTTGGAAACAGCCGCAAACACCGCATCCTCACCCTGCAGTTTTCCACCTGTCGCCAAAGCGGCCTGAGAAAGACTCATCATTGCGCCACTCCCAGGTATTGTTTTGCAACCTTGCGATCATCAAACTCAAAAGTTTTATCACCAACAATCTGGACACGCTCATGTCCCTTGCCTGCCAGTAACACCACATCATTTTCCTGCGCCTGCTCAATGGCATATACAATCGCATCACGCCGATCAATAATGACTTTTGCTTTCGAGACATCATCAAAACCAGCAACAATTTCATCAATAATTTTTCGGGGGACTTCAGTGCGTGGATTGTCACTGGTTACAACCACCTTATCTGCATATTCTTCTGCAGCCTTTGCCATCAACGGGCGCTTGCTTTTATCCCTGTCACCACCACAACCAAAAACACACCAGAGCTGCCCGTTAAAATGTTTTTTGATTGCCTTGCAGGCCTCTTCCAGTGCGGCCGGTGTGTGCGCAAAATCTACCACGACTGACGGTTTGCCTTTTGCATTGATTACTTCCATGCGACCGGATACCGGCGAAATTCCTGCCAGATTTTTCAACGCCTTCTCAAGTGAAAAACCATTGATCAACAATATCGATAATACCGCCAGTACATTTGATACATTAAAGCCGCCCAGTAATGGCACGAACAAATCACCATCACCCTGCGGTGTTTTAACCACGGCCTTAAAGCCCCGGGCAACTGCCCTTATATTCACCGCCTGCACCAAATGATCCGCATAATCCTGCCAGTTATCAAACTCAGCCTGTGTGCTATAACCCCAGACCGACAATCGGCTTTTACATTCCTTAGCCAGAACACGGCCGTAATTATCATCAAGATTAATCACTGCCGCATTGAGGCCGGGCATAAAAAATAACTGTCGCTTGACTTCGGCATAGGCCTCCAGTGTTTCATGATAATCAAGATGATCCTGCGATAAGTTGGTAAATACCGCTGAATCAAACAGAACACCATTGACCCGCCCCTGATCAAGTCCGTGTGACGATACTTCCATGACCACGTTTGTCGCCTTATTGGCACGCAACATTTCAAGGTCACGCTGTACCGATACCGCATCTGCCGTGGTCAGCCCGGTCATCGACAATTCACCGGGAAAACCATTGCCCAGGGTACCCAGTACACCACAGCGCCTGTCTGCCTGATCCATGCATTGCGCGATAAAATGCGCCACCGATGTTTTCCCATTGGTGCCGGTCACGCCGGTGACTTTTAGCTTCGAAGATGGCCGTTGATAAAAGCGATCTGCAATCTCACCTGTTTTCATTTTCAGGCCATCACAATGCAGGCAGCATGTTTGCTGTGATATTTTTTCTATCACATCATCACAACCATCACACTCATCCCACAACACAGCCGACGCTCCCTGATCAACAGCCTGATCCGCAAACCGCAAAGCATGCGCCGACACACCCCGGCCGGCGATGAACAAATCTCCTTTTCGGGTATCGCGACTATCAATAGACAGCCCACTAATTTGCACATCATCACAGGCATCCAGCCAGGCCTGATCAACAAAGTCTTTCAGCAAAACTTTGAGCGGCGTTGAAACATGGTACTGATCAACTAACATCAGACATGCCCACCTTTATGCCCAGCCTGCATTGCCTTCTTTTTCGGACTCATGACCAGTTGTTTATCAGACACACGATCAGGCGCCACATCCAGCAAACGCATTGCTCCCGCCATCACCTGGCTAAATACAGGTGCTGCAACTTCACCACCAAAATGCTCACCATTTCTGGGCTCATCGACCATCACCACCATGACCAGCTCGGGTGAATCGGCTGGCACCATACCGGCAAAGATAGAGATGTAGCGCTCTTCTGCATAACCGCCAGCAATAAACTTGTGCACGGTTCCGGTTTTTCCTGCAACGCTGTAATTGGCGACCTGGGCACGGCGTCCAGTACCCTCATCACTGACT
>JAPHSZ010000122.1 GCA_026196545.1 Gammaproteobacteria bacterium | reverse complement strand
GGCATGGGCAAATCCGGTCATATCGGCGGCAAAATTGCGGCCACGCTGGCCAGCACCGGCAGCCCGGCCTTTTTCGTCCACCCCGGCGAGGCCAGCCACGGTGACCTCGGCATGATCACCCCCAAAGACGTGGTGATTGCCCTGTCCAACTCCGGCAACACCTCGGAAATTCTGACCATCATCCCTATCATCAAGCGCTTTGGCGCGCCCCTGATCAGCATGACCGGCAATGCCCAGTCAGCCCTGGCCACTGAGGCCGATGTCAATCTGGACGTTAGCGTTACCCAGGAAGCCTGCCCACATGGCCTGGCACCGACTTCCAGCACCACGGTTTCACTGGTGATGGGCGATGCACTGGCGGTAGCGCTGTTACAGGCTCGCGGTTTCACCCCGGAAGATTTTGCCCTGTCCCACCCCGGCGGTGCGCTGGGTCGTCGCCTGCTGTGCCACGTTGGCGACATCATGCACAAAGATGACCAGACCCCGAAAGTGGGCAAGCAGGCCACGGTTTCACAGGCGCTGCTGGAAATGAGCAGCAAAGGCCTGGGCATGACCGCCATCGTTGATGGCAATGACCAGCTGCTGGGCATTTTTACTGATGGCGACCTGCGCCGCACACTGGACAAAAATATCGACATCCACACCACCCCCATCGAGAGCGTGATGACCGCCAACTGCAAGACTGCGGACGAACACGACCTCGCAGCAGAAGTGCTCAAACTCATGGATGACTTCAACATCAACGGTGTCCTGGTCGTCGATAACAACAACACGCTGATTGGCGCCCTCAATATGCACGACCTTTTACGTGCTGGCGTGGTCTGAGTAGAAACGACTAATACTGGAGCTGCCCGTGCAGGACATTATTGAAAAAGCAAAAAACATAAAACTGGTGATATTTGACGTCGATGGCGTGATGACTGACAGCAGCCTGTTCATGGGTGACGATGGCCAGGAATACAAGGCCTTCAATTCCAAAGATGGCCACGGTCTGCGCATGTTACAGGAGTGCGGCGTTAAAGCTGCAATCATCACTGGCCGTAAATCCGAAGTGGTTGCACACCGCATGAAAGACCTGAATATTGACCTGATCTATCAAGGCTATCGTGACAAAACCCCTGCCTTTGAAGACCTGATGAAAGAAGTCGGACTCTCAGTTGAGCAGGTCGCCTACGTCGGTGATGATGTGGTCGACCTGCCGGTGATGTCGCGCGTGGGTTTTGCCATCGCCGTACAGGATTCCCACCCCTTCGTGAAACAGCACGCCCACTGGATCACCCCCAGAGAGGGTGGTTATGGTGCAGTGAGAGATGTCTGTGAATTCATTCTCGAAGCCCAGGGCACGCTGGCCGACAAGCTTGAGTCCTACCTCTACAAAGGTTAATAACAGAGTCCTATTTTGTGAAACGCCTGTTTACTATATCAGTCATCATTGCAGCGCTGATTTTCTGGATTTCACAAACCTGGGAAGATACCAGGGCCATCAAGGCCATGGAGAGCGCAGACCCGCACTATGTCGATATTTTCATGCGCGATTTCACCATTACCGCCATGAATAAAGACGGCCTGCCCGCCTATATAGTGAAGGCCAAACTGCTCGAGCATTACAACGATAACGATTTCGCCAGCCTCAGTGACCCGGTTCTGGAATTAAAACAGGGTGACCAGCACTGGCTGATTAGCGCTGAAACCGGTGAAATTGATGATGATAACCAGCGCATCATGCTTCGCAACAGGGTTGTTTTGCAACAGCAGGACACAGCTCAGCCGATCCGGCTTGAAACCGAACAGCTGGAAATTGATACCCATCAACAAATCGCCAAAAGTACGCAAACAGTGAGCATTATTCAGCAGGAATTTAATTTACAATCTGAAGGCATGATATTGGATAATGCCAGTGGGCAACTCGAATTACTCAACAACGTTGAAGGCCGTTATGTTCAGGCTCAGTAAAATCCCACACACATCGCACCTGCTGCTCACTCTGGTAATACTGGCAGGCAGCACCACCGGGTATGCCAGCAACGGTGAAGTCGCAGAAGAAATTCAGGTGCAGGCCAACTACATGAAGTTTGATATAGAAACCGGCAGCAGCACCTATCAGGGTGATGTCAAAATAAGCCAGGGCAGCATTGAGCTATCCGGGGATAAAGTCGTCATCCTCCGCCAGCAGGATAAAATCCAGCAAATCAACATCGACGGCCAGCCCGCCCAGTTTATACAGGATGAGCACACCGAAAACAAAATCCACGCCCGCAGTCAGCACATGAAATACTTTGCCAGCAAAAATCGGCTGGTGATGACGGTTGATGCCCATCTGCAACAGCCTGACCACACCATAGAAAGCCAGCGTATCGTCTATGACACCAAAAACAAAACCGTGATCGCCGGTAATAATAAACAAAATCAGCAGGGCGGGCGCGTCAATATCATACTCACGCCAAAAAAAGACAACCCCACGCCAAGCACAGAGACCCCATAGTGCCGATACTTCACGCAAAAAACCTGATCAAACGCTTCAAGACCAGAACCGTCGTCAACGATGTCTCTATCGAAGTTAAAAGCGGCGAAGTGGTAGGCCTGCTCGGCCCCAACGGCGCGGGCAAAACAACCAGCTTCTATATGGTCGTAGGCCTGGTTCCGGTAGATGGCGGCCGAATCCTTCTCGATGACGAGGACTTGACCCACCTGCCGGTGCATGCGCGTGCGCGCAAAGGCATCGGCTATCTACCGCAGGAAGCTTCTGTTTTCAGGAAGCTCAGCGTGGAAGACAATATCAGTGCAATTCTGGAACACAATCCGGCGCTCGATAAACAGGCCCGGCAACAACTTCTGGAATCACTACTGGAAGACTTTCAAATTCAGCACATTCGGGAATCAATCGGAATGAGCCTGTCGGGTGGGGAGCGTCGCCGCGTAGAAATTGCCCGCGCACTGGCCTCACAGCCCTCTTTCATACTGCTAGACGAGCCTTTTGCCGGGGTTGACCCAATTTCTGTCATCGAAATACAGAAAATTATCACACATTTGACCGAACGCAATATTGGGGTGCTGATTACTGACCACAATGTTCGTGAAACACTGGGAATTTGCCAGCACGCTTATATCCTGAGTGATGGTAAAATTATTGCAGAAGGCAGCTCGGAGGAAATTTTATCCAATCAACAGGTTCGTGATGTTTACCTTGGACGTGATTTTCAGCTATAAAATATGTATGAGCTTCAACCAACAACAGCAATAACAAGCAGCAGCGTGGCAACATTACAGATAATTCCGGTTTTATCAGGTACTCACCAGAACGGCATTAGCCAGAGAGCCTGATCGCGATATGAAACCGTCACTTCAGCTAAAAATTGG
>JAPHSZ010000182.1 GCA_026196545.1 Gammaproteobacteria bacterium | reverse complement strand
ATCGGTTTTGCTGGTCATTAGATGGCGGTTGTTGTAGGTATAACTGTATGTCACATCCGCATTGGCAATCGCTACTTTGTCGCCGTACTGGTCGTAGCTAACGCTCTGGCTGGTGCCATCAGTGAGGTATTCCACCAGTATGGCGCGGTTCATCGCATCATAGGTGGTACGTGTGGTTTCACTCAGTCGGTCGGTGACAGTGAGGCGGTTACCGAGTTCGTCGTAGCTGTAGCTGACGGTTTTATCGGTTGGAGTCTCTGCAATAGGGTCTACCGTTTCAACCAGCCTGCCAAGGTCGTTATAGACGAAGCTGGTGGTGTGGCCCAGGGCATCGGTAATGCTGGTGAGGTTGCCCAGCAGGTCGTAGGTGTAGGCGGTGGTTTCATTGTCCGCGTTGGTTTCGCTGATAACGCGGTTGAACTCGTCGTAGACCTTGTAGGTAGTAGCACCCTGCGCATTGACCGGCTGTTTACCCGAATGCGCATTGGCATCACGCGCCTTGATCACATTGCCGTTGCCGTCGTACTGGTCGATAGTAGAAACGCGGTTCTCTGGTGAGGTGGTTTTGGTCAACCTGCCCAGCGCATCGTATTCAAATTTTGTTGAATGACCGTTAGCGTTGATGGTTTCGGTAACGCGCCCGCCCAGGTCGTATTTGGTCTGAACACTGTGGCCGTTTTCATCGCTGACGCGGGTGAGGCGATTCTTTGCATCGTATTCGTTGTTGAGGGTATAACCATTACGGTTGGTGACTTTGGTGACGTTACCCATTTCATCGTACTGGTAGTTGATGCTGTCACCGTTGATGTTAGTTTCACTCAGCAGGCGGTCATTGGCATCATAGGTGCGTGTCGTAGTGACGCAGCTGTGATGGCTGGGGTAAGCCGGGTCTATAGTACAACCTGCCTGCAAGGCAGTGTCGGTACCGGTAGCACCCAGTTTGTAACGCTTGGTCACCTGGGTAACCTGGCCATTTTTGTCATAAACCGTTTCGCTGATGTTACCCAGTGGGTCGGTGACTCTAACCGGACGACTGAGCGCATCGTATTCGTAACTGGTGGTTAAGGCCAGCATGGTTGCATCGGTCGCACTGGTGCGGCGATAGACGGTCTCTGACACGGGACGCCAGAGGTTGTCTAACTGCTTTTCAGTCGTGACTGTGCCACCACTGGTGGCACCACTGCTGACAGTGGTGATGGTAATGCCGTTCGCATCGTAGACATAGCTGATATCGCTAATGCGTTTACGCGATGGTGCAGCAGGGTCAATCGCTTCTTCTGTATGTTTAACCGTGCCATCGGTATTGTACTGGTACTCAGCAATAACGACATTGTTTTGTACTGCGCCATTAATGGTCGCGGATGGCATAATAACACGATGAAGTTTACCTTTGACTGCACCAGTTGCTGCATCGGTCGTGGTGTAATATTCACGTTGTACGCTAATATTATTTTTGTTATTAGCCTCAATAAGTTGATCATAGATACCGTAGCTGTAATCGAGGTTATTGCCCAGTGCATCCTGCTCTCGCGTTACCTGTCCAAAAGTATCAGAGGCTGCGCCATCGAGCGTACGCGCTAGATTGTATGAATAGGTAGTTTCATTACCTAATGCGTCAGTTTTGCTGTAACGCAGACCATCTGCATTATTCTCAAATAACAGGATGCCATCATCGGGTTCAACCAGTTTAACCATGGCACCGTTTTCATCGTACAGATGCTCGGTAATGTAACCACGTGGATTAGTGATGCGGGTACGTTTGCGGAACAGATCATAGGTGAGCGATTCTTCATTGCCCAACTGGTCGATGTAGTTATAGGCCTGGTCATTTTCATAATAACCGAAGGCCATGGATTTCTGTTTTCCATCACGATCTTGTGGGTGAATGATCTCATTGAGCAGGCCATTCTCCGCATGATAGGTATAATTCATAGCATCATCCAGCGGATTGGTAACACTACTGAGTTGACCGTTGGTGTACTGGTAGTCCCAGATGCGGCCTGACCAGTCGGTGACCGTATCAAGTTTACCTTCGTCGGCATGGCCTACAGGGTAGTAACTAAAGGTTAAGCCAGTACGCCCCGCAACACCCAGATTATCAGTGATGCTGGTGAGATTATTACCAGTGTAAGCAAAGTTAAGTTGTTGGCCGTAAGGGTCTTCAATTGTGGTTAGACGCGCTGTATTACCAGGTACTTTCAGATCGTTACCAGAGAATATATATTTAACGCCATTGCGGAATGTGATCGTATACTGACCGGCTACCGGTGTATCCAGTGCTAATGTATCAAAAACCATGTGTGGTGATGTTACGGCGTAGGTAGCAGCCACATCATCAATTAGATAGTTAGCTTCACCGCCACGTTCGTCTACATAAGTAATAGACGAGGTTGTGCCATTATCATTCTCAGGTGCCTGAGTTACATCATAATTTGGGTTTTGACCATAATCATTTGCAACTAATTGCATATTGTAGGAATGTGTCCAGCCAGCACTGAGCGGAAGACTGTTACCATTTTCAAACTGATCGGAATTATAAGTACGGGTAAATGCATAATCGAGTCCTTTACCTTTAATTACAATGTCAGTTTCATCATGATACATGTTGCCAGTAACGGTACTGACCGGGTCACTGGTAGAAGGTGTTTTAATTACATCATTGTTAGTCACTGAAACCAGATTCAGATCGGTGAACACTTCGTTATTAAATTCTACGCTTTCTGCAGGAATAATCGTTTCTTCAGCAGTGACATAACCACCACCACTAACTAGTCGATTACTGTAATTAACGATAGCATAAGTCGAAGAACTCAAATCATCGCTCAAGTACGTATTCTTAACGTAAACATTAAACAGATAATTTGTACCACCGCTATAACGTGAAGGCATCAAGTATTGTACTCGTGCATCGGGAGTCGTTATAAAGTACATGTGGCTACGAACGTCCTGTAGAAAACTTAATTCATAGTCATCAATATTAATGGCATAGTCTCTGAACGCATGCGTACTGACATTAAAGCCCTGATTGATATCCAGAAAATCAATGGTCTGATTCAATCCGTAGGTAACAATGGTGTCATTAAAACAGTTTTCCAGATTAACTAGCAAAGCAGATGCAACGGCCGTGTATGATACGTTGTTGCATGTTATGGAATAAGTCGGATCTTCCGTATTTATGTTTACTGCTAAATCAATCGACCAAGTGTCACTGCCATTGGTGTACAGTATTCTAATTACAACAGGGTACACGCCATCAGTATGATTACTGGTTTCAGATATTAAAAATTGGTAAACATCTGTAGATGTTTTTGAATACGACGATACCGTAAAGCCCTCTGGACTCTGTACAGTCGCACTCAATACCGTCAGACCAGTAAAACCACTAACATTATATTCAAAGTTGGTTACTAATTGCCCTTCGGTGGCCTGTAGTATAATCAGCTGATTTTCCATGCTGTCAATATTCATCACATAGTCATCTAATCCATTATCCCCTCCATAACTCAACCATAGAGCACGCGTATCGGTTGAATTTAATCCTGAAGCATCTGGGAAAACAGCATTAAATCCAGGATTTGTAGCTGAACCTGTATAACCCCAAGTCACTAAGTTTTTATTAAATAATGATGAGGTATGTTGTTGATAGTCAACAGGCGCGACATTAGCAAAGCCTACGTCATATATATTTGTGGGATAACTGTTGATGGGTGGTACAGCATTGGGATTGTTCTGCACATCAAGCAGATCTTTGCCATCAGCCAGTGCAAGCTGTATACCTCGCATGGTTGAAATCGCATCATAGCCCGTAATTTCCTGCCAAACTTCATGCTCAAGTGATGAACCAATATGCCCCAGAAACTTAAATGTCTCATTTGAATAGACTGATGTTTGATCAACTTCCCAGCTACCATTTAGGCGAATACCTTTCAGGTCAATTAACAACCCGCCCGGCGTTATTGCAAAGGGCACATCATCCAGATATTCCACTTCATGCGTCGT
>JAPHSZ010000069.1 GCA_026196545.1 Gammaproteobacteria bacterium | reverse complement strand
CAGTGCGGGCCGCGTTACACCCTGATCAAGGCTTTGCCCTACGACCGACCCAATACCACCATGGCCGAGTTCGAGTTGTGTCCGGCCTGTCTGGCTGAATATGAAGACCCGGGTAATCGACGTTTTCACGCGGAACCTGTTGCCTGCCCAGATTGCGGGCCTTCGCTCAATTTTCATTGCGGTGATAACGTCGTTAACGACAATGAAGAATCGATACAAAAAACTATCGAGGCATTGCAAGCAGGAAAAATCATCGCGGTTAAAGGTATTGGTGGTTATCATCTGATGTGTGACGCAAGCAACAGCAAAGCAGTTAAGCGTTTGCGCAAACACAAACCGCGGCCAGACAAACCACTGGCGGTAATGTTTCCGGCACCGGTGGATAATCCTTTTGAATATGCCGAGCAAGCATTATCTTTGAGTGAAATGGATAAAGTTTTTTTGCAACAACCAGCGCGCGCGATTTTGCTGGTGGCAAAAAAACAGGTGAGCGAATTATCAGAACTGATCGCACCGGGCCTGAACGAAGTCGGCATGATGTTGCCCTACAGTCCGCTGCATCATTTGTTGTTGAATGATTTTGCCGGGCCGCTGGTGGCGACCTCGGCGAACATCTCCGGCGAGCCGGTCTTGATCCATAATCATGATATTGAAAAGCGCCTTGCCCATGTCGCCGATGCCTGCCTGCATCACAACCGGCCGATCCAGCGTCCCGCCGACGATCCGGTTTACAAAACCATTGCGAAAAAGCCCAGGCCGATACGCACCGGTCGTGGTTCTGCACCGATAGCACTGAGCCTGCCTTTTGAACTGGATTGTCCTGTACTCGCCGTCGGCGCACACATGAAAAACACCATCACCCTGGCATGGAAAAATCGTGCGGTGATTTCACCGCATATTGGCGAAATGGATTCGGCACGCAGTCTGGAAATTTTTGAAAACAGCATTGACGATTTACAGAAACTTTACGGCGTGACCGCCGAGTTAATCCTCTGCGATGCACACCCGGCTTATACAACAACACGCTGGGCGAACAGGCAGGACAAAACCGTGCACCCGGTTTTTCATCATCACGCCCACGCCGCTGCGGCCTATTTTGAGTGTGAAACAGATGAGTGCGTAATTGTCTTTGCCTGGGACGGTGTCGGTTACGGTGAAGATGGCACGCTCTGGGGCGGTGAAACCTTTTTCGGCAAACCCGGTGAGTGGCAACGAGTCGGATCTATTCGGCCCTTCTATTTGCCTGGTGGTGACAAAGCCGGTCGCGAACCATGGCGTAGCGCTGCCGCTTTATGCTGGGAAATCGGTCAGGAGTATGTGGCTATTCCAGAAAAAGACCCGCTGTTAAAACAGGCCTGGCAGAAAAAAATCAACGCACCACAGACCAGCTCGGCTGGACGATTATTCGATGCCGCTGCGGCATTAACCGGTGTGCGCAGCGTCGCCAGTTTCGAAGGTCAGGGCCCGATGGAGCTGGAAGCGCTGTGTCATTCAACAGGCAACAGAATAGAATTAGATTTAGAAACCAGCGATAAATTACTGATAATAAACTGGAAACAACTGGTGCCTGCGATGCTGGATTCCAGATTAAGTCAGAATCAGCGCGCCGGGCTGCTGCATACTTCCCTGGCCCATGCCCTGCTAAAACAGGCAACAGCCCTGCGCGACAGCCACGGTGTCAACATCGTCAGTTTCGCCGGTGGCGTGTTCCAGAACCGGGTATTGAGTGAACAGGCAATAGCCTTATTGAGCGCGGCCGGATTTGAAGTTCATCTGCCCGAATTGATACCGGTCAACGACGCCGGCATCAGTTTCGGGCAAGTTATCGAATATGGATACAGACAATAGGTAATCAGATGCAGGACACCCATATCTCCCTCGCCCACGGCAACGGCGGCCGTTACATGCGCGAACTGATCGAAGAGATTTTTGCCCGCCACCTCGCCAATGCCGATCTCGATATTCAGGCCGATGCCGTGCCGATTGAGCTTAATGGCGAGGTTTTGTTCACCACCGATGGCTTCACCGTACAGCCGCTGGAATTCCCCGGCGGCAATATCGGCTCGCTGGCGGTGCACGGTACCTGTAATGATCTCGCTGTCGCTGGCGCGATTCCAAAATATTTAAGCCTGAATGCCTTTATCGAAGAAGGCCTAGAAATCGCGACGCTGGATCGCATCATAAAAACCCTGGCCGACACCGCCGCCGAAATCGGCGTCAAAGTCGTCTGCGGTGATACAAAAGTTTTACGCCGTGGTGAAGGTGGCGGCCTGTACCTTGCCACTACCGGTGTTGGCGTTCGCAACGGCCATGCGCTATCTATGCAAAATATTAAAGATGGCGATGTAATACTTGTCAGCGGCCCAGTAGGTGACCACGGCATTGCGGTGATGCTGGCGCGTGAAGAATTTGGTTTATCCGGTGAAATTTATTCCGATGCTGCCAGCGTATTAAAACTGACCAGTGCCGCGCACCAGTTCGAAGGCCTGCGCTTCATGCGCGACCCGACCCGCGGTGGCCTGGCAACCGTGTGTACAGAAATACAACGCGCCAGCAAAATGGGTGTACGCCTGTACCAGGAAAAACTGCCAGTGCGTGATGCCGTGCAATCAGTCTGCGACATGCTCGGTTACGACCCGATGTACCTCGCCTGCGAAGGCCGCGTTGTTGCCATTGTGAAAGAAACAGAAGCAGAGCTACTACTCAAACAATGGCGTGCACTGGAAGAAGGCGAAGAAGCCGCAATTATTGGGCATATGGATATTGAAAATCCTTATGTGGTGATGGAGACGGAGATTGGCGGGGAAAGGATTTTGGAGGAGCTGGAGGATGATCCGTTGCCGCGGATTTGTTGAGGTGGTCGTGGGGGAACAATCCGTATAACATCGGCAACTTGTCTGAATCAACCTTCAGAAAGCCACAGACTGCGCTGAATGAAACCGAAACTGCATCAAAATCCTTTGCATCATCCATAATTGAGTCCATCACTTATACGTGCTATAAACACTTACAAACGACAGGGAGTATATGACATGCCTAAAGGAAGAAACCACATGACCGTAAATAACGTGTTATACGGATTCCGTATAGTATGTTATTTACGGTATCCGTATAACATACGTTATGTTTAAAAAGGAATAGCAAGATTAATTTTTACATTAATAGTTTTAAAATAATATTATTTACACTTTTTTGTTTTGCGTTTGTAATGTTCGCACCAGAACATGCGCATCATGTAGCTTTATTAATTTCCGTATTATTAATATCTCTTGGCATAAAGGGAATATCTCCGTACTCTAAAGCTAAAAAATGGATAAAAGAAAAGGCCACTATACAATTTATAGAGGAAGATCATGAAACGGTAAGAGAAAGCCAATATTTACATCTCCCATATTATTTTCCAAACATTGAGTATGCGTATAATTTTCATGGCACAGAATATACAAATAATTTGGTTAGCTTCGAAAGACAAAACATATGGACTTGTGGCCTAGATATGTCAGGTAATAAACTACCAGAAAATAGCAAACCCTGGAACACATGGGAACTAGGTACTGTAATTGATGTTTATATAGATCCAAACTCACCTAATCAATCAGTATTATTCCCTGTTATTTCAAAATCACGTTTATTTCATCATTTAGCAGTTATAATTGGTGGGTGTTTAGTTTTTGCCTTATGGTTAATTATTGTATATACAAAACAAACATAACGAACAAGGATAGATCGTGAGCGCGCAGCGATCCACGATCTATCCTGTTGTTGGACAAGCCCGGTTTACCTTATATAAGAAAATATCTTTT
>JAPHSZ010000070.1 GCA_026196545.1 Gammaproteobacteria bacterium | reverse complement strand
GTGGCCCTGTTGCTGAGTTTGTTGTTGACGGTGCTGACAGGGCTGTCGTTGTATGGTCATGAGGAGATGGCCGGGCCGCTGGCCGGGTTGTTTGTCAATGCGCCTTATGTCGTTGGCAATGTGTTTGAAGATCTGCATGAATTTTTTGCCAATTTCACATTGTTTCTGGTTGGGTTTCACGTGATCGGCGTGATTCTGGCCGGATTGCAGCACGGTGAGAATCTGGTTAGATCAATGTTCAGCGGCAGGAAAAATGCTGAGTAATTCATTTTTAAGAGGAAGAATATTAATGATGAAAATATTCACAACGCCTGTTTTTCAGTTTCATTTCATGACCGCTTTGTATGCTTAAGCCAACGATTACTGGAGAAGACTATGAATAGTACAAATCAAATCAAGGTATGGGATCCGCTGGTACGGGTTTTTCACTGGACTCTGGCGAGCGCATTTTTTATTGCTTACCTGACTGAGGATGACTGGATGAATGTCCATGCTTATGCAGGTTACACGATTGGTGCGCTGATTATGTTTCGCCTGTTGTGGGGGTTTGTTGGCACTCGCCATGCCCGTTTCAGTGACTTTGTACGCCCGCCCCGTGAGGTCGTGTCCTACTTGAAAGACATGGCGACTTTTCACCCTAAACGCTACCTTGGTCATAACCCGGCTGGGGGTGCCATGGTGGTGGCGTTGCTGGTGAGTTTGTCATTGACCGTACTTACTGGCATGTCGGTGTATGGTGCTGAGGAGTCAGCTGGACCACTGGCTGAGTTATTTGCTAATGCACCTGAGTTAGTTGCTGACATGTTTGAAGAGCTGCATGAGTTCTTTGCCAACTTCACATTATTCCTGGTTGTATTTCACGTGATTGGTGTGGTGCTGGCTGGATTACAGCATGGTGAGAACCTGGTTCGATCGATGATTAACGGGCTGAAGAAGGCCGAATAGTATCTTGTTAAAAGATTGGAGGAATTGATTATGAAAACATTTGCAACAATGACAACCATAGGCGTACTTGTATTTGCACAGGCGGCCAGTGCTAGTCCTGCTGTTGATACCCTGCTGGATGGCTACCGTGCCGCTGGTGCTGGCCCTTTTAGTGCCGAGGCGGGTCAGCGGATGTGGCGTGAGAAACATAACAACGGCAGAAACCTGGCAGATCGCAGCTGTAATGTATGTCACACCGATGACCTGAAAGACCATGGCAAACATGTCAAAACCAGAAAGCTGATCAAGCCGATGGCACCGAGTATTAATGCCGAACGGCTGACCGAGGTAAAAAAGATCGAGAAGTGGTTCAAGCGTAACTGCAAATGGACGCTCGGTCGTGAATGTACCGCACAGGAGAAAGGTGACTTTCTTGTTTATATCCAAAACTAGATTCGCAACTATAATCAGGAGAATATCATGAATATATATCAAAAATTACTGACACTTGCAGCCGTTGCCACAGCTTCAGGCGTGTTATTTTCAGCAAGCGTTTACGGCGATGATGACGATGATCGTAAAGGCGGCTTTGGCTGGTTCTCAAGCTCACGGCTGGATGTCGCACCAGTTAAAAACCCAAAGTATCAGGAAGAATGTGGCGGCTGCCATTTTGCTTACCAGCCGGGCCTGTTGCCTGAGAAATCATGGCGCAAGATGATGGCTGGCCTGGATGACCATTTTGGTGATAATGCAGAACTGGATGCAGAGACGCATAAGGCAATGTTGGGTTATCTGGTGGCTAATTCAGCGGATAAGAGCAACTACAAACGTTCGAGGCGAATTGTTGGTTCACTCAGGCAGGGTGAAGTACCACTGCGCATCAGTGATACCGTATACTTCAAGCGTAAGCATAATGAAATACCCATGCGTTATCTTATAGATAATGAGGCGGTAGGCAGTTACAGCAACTGTGGTGCCTGTCACACGCACGCTGATGAGGGATCATATGATGAAGATGAGGTGACCATTCCCGGTGTCGGACGCTGGGAAGATTGATGCAGTTATGAAAAACCTTCTACTACAAACGAGTTTGTTGTTTGGTATCGTGGTCAGCAGTAATGCCCTGGCTGATGATGATCTTGAACAGGTTCGTGAACTGGTCAAAAGTGGTGAGATCATTCCACTTGAACAGTTGCTGAAAAAGGTTGCCGATGAGAAACAGGACAAACTGCGTTTGCTGGATGTTGAACTGGAGCGTGAAAAAGGACGGCTGGTCTATGAGCTTGAACTGGTGGATGAGCAGGGTGTGGTGCGTGAGCTGCTGTTCGATGCAAAGACCGGTGCTGCACTCGGTGAAGAAGAGGAGGATTGATGCGATTACTGCTGGTAGAAGATGACCCCGTACTCGGCCCTCGCCTGCGCCAGGATTTGCGCCGCGCCGGTTATGCGGTAGATTGGGCTGATAACGGTATTGATGGCCAGTTTCAGGGTGAAGAAGAACCGTATGATGCAGCGATTCTCGACCTGGGTCTACCGGGGCGACCGGGACTGGAAGTGTTGCAGAACTGGCGCAAGGCAGGCAGTGCATTGCCGGTGATTGTTCTGACGGCACGTGATGCATGGCATGAGCGTGTTGATGGCCTCAAGGCTGGCGCTGATGATTATCTGGGCAAACCCTTTCATCAGGAAGAGCTGCTTGCGCGCCTCGATGCCCTGTTGCGAAGGGCACAGGAACGCAGTGAACCACAACTGGCGGTGGCTGGGCTAATCCTCAATGAAGAACGTCAGTGCGTGATGCTGGCCGATGGTGAGGTAGTTGAACTCACCGGTACCGAATTTCGCCTGCTGCGTTACTTTATGGTTAATCCCGAAAAGATATTATCTAAGTCCCGCCTCACCGAGCATGTCTACGAAGGTGATGCTGACCGCGATAGTAATGTAATCGAGGCTTATATCAAATTACTGCGCCAGAAGATTGGTAAAGAGAAAATTGAAACCCGGCGTGGACAGGGATATATCTTTATTGATAGTAGCAAAAACGGGAACCTGGAATAGTGTCACTACAACGGCAACTTCATCTATCACTTGCAGGCAGCCTTATATTGTTGATGGTAATTATGGGTTCACTATTATTCACCATTGCCGGACAACTCACCGAACAGTTTGTGCTTTCACGTCTGCAACACGATGGCGAGAGTCTTCTCAGTGCCGTCAATTTTGATGCGCAGGGTCAGCTGAAAATCTCTGGTGACCGCCTATCAGATATTTATGAACGCCCTCTGTCCGGCCATTATTACCAGGTACTGACAAAAGATGCGGCACCAGTGGTTTCGCGTTCACTCTGGGATACTACCTTGCAGGCAAACCTTCTGGTTCCCGGTGAAGTGAGTAACTGGCTCACAATAGGGCCGGATGATCAGCATCTATTAATATGGTCTGCGGCTTACCTGAAACAACAGCAGTCGATTACCATTGTTGTTGCCGAGAATCTCTCGCCATTGCAGCAGACACTCACTCGTTATAGCGCAGCCTTAACCGGGCTGACTTTTGTTTTTTTGATTATACTGCTACTGATTCAACGCTATATTGTGCGCCGCTCGTTTCGTCCGCTGGACAAATTAAGCAATGAGATAGCACAACTGGAAGCCGGGGAGATTGACCAACTTACCGAGCGGGTACCGGATGAAGTCCGCCCGCTGGTCATCGAAGTCAATCGCCTGTTGTCCTTAATGGGGCGACGCCTGCAGCGTTCACGAACAGCACTGGGCAATCTTGCGCACGCACTCAAAGCACCACTGAATTTATTAACTCAGCTAGCAGACAGCGAAGCTGTGAGGGCATTGCCAGAATTAAAGCAGGAACTAAAAGAATACAGTGGACAGCTAAGCCAGTTGATTGATCATGAATTGAAAAGAGCACGACTAGCCGGATCAGGTGGAGCAGCGCAACGATTTGATGCAGCGGACGAATTGCCGCCGATGATTGAATTACTGAAAAGAATTTACAGTGACAGGCACATCAATATTGATGCCAGCTATCCGCAAACGCCAATCCAGAACCTTGATCGAAATGACATGACAGAGATGCTGGGAAATCTGTTAGACAATGCATGCAAATGGGCAAGGCATAAAATTATCTGCCGAATTGAAGTGACAGATTTTGTTACCGTTATTGTTGAGGATGACGGTGTTGGTGTTACAGAACAGCAGTTGGAGAAATTAACCCAGCGAGGCAGTCGAATCGATGAATCACTGCCTGGTCATGGGCTTGGGCTGTCAATTGTTAATGAAATAGTTGAGCTTTATCACGGTTCATTACAGCTTGAGCATTCAGAAGAATTGGGTGGCCTGTGTGTTACAGCAAAACTTAAATTAACTTCTTCAGGTTAATCTGGTTTTTATCAGCAATGGTTGCTGGCTAAAAAATTTATTTCCCAGTTCCATGCAGTTTCTATAATCGTTTCCAGCTGGTCAAATTCAGGTTGCCAGCCGAGCTCCTGCTTTGCCAGGGTTGAATCAGCGACCAGAACAGCCGGGTCGCCTGCACGCCGGTCTGTAGTGACGACTTTGAGATCCTTGCCTGAAACTTTTTTTGCAGCATCGATTACCTGTTGCACTGAAAAACCCTTTCCGTTGCCCAGGTTGTAACGCGCGCTGTTTCCTGTGTGCTGCATTTTTGTTAATGCCAGTGAATGGGCTTTACATAAATCATTGATGTGAACATAGTCGCGCACGCAGGTGCCGTCATCGGTGGGGTAATCATTACCAAATATCTTTATGTCTGCTCGCCGCCCTGATGCAGCTTGCAGGACAAGGGGAACCAGATGTGACTCGGGATTGTGGCGCTCGCCCAGTTCACCATCAGGGTCGGCACCGGCAGCATTAAAATAACGCATACAGCCTGATTTTAAACCGTAGGCTGCATCGTAATCTTCCAGCATATGTTCGACCATTAACTTGGTGCGGCCATATGGATTAATCGGATGTTGCGGGTGGGCTTCATCAATGGGTGTGTATTGAGGTTCACCAAAAATAGCGGCGGTGGATGAAAAAATAAAGTACTCTATATCATGCTTTACCATGGTATCTAGAAGTATATGGGTGTTGGAGACGTTGTTGTGATAATACTTGGCGGGGTTAATCACAGATTCACCGACTTCGATAAAGGCGGCAAAGTGCATCACGGCATCAAATTTGTGTGTGCTGAATAATTTATTGAGCGTATCTTTATTACCAAGGTCACCAACAACCAGTTCACCGTATTTAACGGCATCTTCATAACCACAGCTCAGGTTGTCCAGGGTGATGACTTCGTGATTGGACAGGGAAAGTTGTTTGACCATGTGTGAACCGATATAACCGGCGCCACCCACTACAAGAATTTTCATGCTAAATACCGCTAAAGAATTTCGACTTTGGTTTCGCTGCCGACAACAGGTCTGGACAGTTTGATTTGCATGCCTTCGGCAGCGCAGATGCTATTGGTTGATTTATTTTTAAAGTGTGCATTATTTTCAATTTGAACTTCATCGAGTTCTGTATCGCTACGATCCGGGTCGTGATGGAACATAACCAGGGTGCCAACTTCAGCGTCGATGGCCAGCTGCCTGACCTGTGAAATCAGCGAGTGGCCCCAGCCGTGTTTGTGAGGCATGTCATCTTCGGTGTATTGAGCATCGTGAATTAGCACGTCAACGCCGTGCAGAAATTCTACCCATTCATCGTAGCTGGTATGAACTTTATAAGGCGGCTCCAGTTCGTTGTCGGTGACGTAAGCGCAGCTCATGCCGTCTTCTTCAAAGCGATATGCCGTGCCGCCGCCCGGGTGATTGAGTGGTTTTTTTATAATGTGAATATCCCTGTCTTTCAGGATGGTTTCAACATTTTTGAAAATGCATTCATTTTGTGAGGGCAGCTCCTCCAGCTTCACCGGGAAATTAGTACCGTCTAATTGCCTGAATAATGCGCCCGGGGCATGATCATTTGAGTCAGAGCTGGTGAATACATCAATTTGACGTTCAGATTGAAAAATGGGACTGAAGAAAGGATAGCCCTGTATGTGATCCCAGTGAACGTGTGAAAGAATAATATTAATGGGGGTGGTTTTATTTGAAAGCTTGAGCCCCAGCTGTTTCATACCGGTACCGGCATCAAGGATAACATCCTGCCCGTTATCCAGCGCCAGATGCACACACGACGTGTTGCCGCCATATTTAAGCGTTGTTGGCCCAGGGGTCGGAGCCGAACCTCGAACACCGTAAAAGGTGATTACCATTGTATGCCTTTGTGAATCCTCTCTAGACAGGGTTGAATTTACCTAGAACTGGCGGCGGTGTAAAGCAGGATTTGTATTAAGATGGCTATAAGAGTTATGATTACTAAGGGTTTTTTTACATGGAAAGCACTTGTTGATTAACTGCAATAATTAGGAGATGGTTATATGTTGCCAAAATTGGTCTATCAGTTATTGCCATATTTTTATATTGCTTTAAGCCTGTTATGCATGCTGCTAGTCGATTCAAGCCTGGTGTTCTATCCATCTATTTTATTAATTGCAGCAGCAGTACTGGTGTTCTGGCTGCGATACAGAAATTCTGTTGATCCAGTGGAATATATTAAAGCTGATAATCCTCTCAATGATGACGGCTTAGAAGAAATTATGAATGAAACTTCTAATTTACCTGAGCATGAAAGGCGCTTTGGTGATGAGAGAGAATTTCCACTGGTTGATGATAATGATGTAATAATACCATTCGATCGAAGAACAAAGAAAAAGCCCGATTAATGTTTTACTCAGTATCTGGCTCAAGGTAGGCTGACCAGTCCCGGCTGTTATCACCAAACACAAAGAAGAAAGGATTGAGCAGGCTGTCTTTGGTGTTGTATTCCAGTGGGCTCATATCCAGTTTGGTGACCTGGCCACCGGCCTGTTCGACGATGCAGTGAGCGGCGGCGGTATCCCATTCAGAGGTCAGGCCAATTCTCGGGTACAGGTCGGCCTTGCCTTCGGCGACCAGGCAAAACTTGAGTGAGCTGCCCATGCTCAGTAATTCAGAATCGCCCAGGTTTTTCATATAGGCCTGTAATTGCTCGGAGCCGTGAGAACGGCTGCCGACGACGATGGGCTTGTCAGATGCCTGTTGACGCACCTGTATGGGCTCGGCCTCACCGGCCTGTTCAATTTTGAAAGAACCGCCATCCTTCCAGCCAAAGTAATCGATATTCAGCACGGGTACGTGGATGACACCGATAATGCTTTTGTGGTTATCGATGAGTGCAATGTTGACGGTGAATTCACCGTTACGCTTGATAAATTCCTTAGTGCCATCAAGCGGGTCAACCAGCCAGTAGGTTAGCCACTGGCTGCGTTCCTCGAAAGGCAGTTTGGATGATTCTTCAGAAAGGATGGGGATCTCAGGGGTCAGGGCCGTCAGGGCTTTAACAATAGTGTTGTGTGCGGCCAGGTCGGCATCGGTCAAAGGTGATTTGTCATCTTTTTCTTCGACGTTGTAGTCGCTGTTGTAGATTTCCAGTATTCTTTCACCGGCATCGCGAGCTATTTTTACGCATTGTTTGCACAGCTGTTCGAGATTGAGAGAGTCTGACATGATGATGGCCTGCTTTTGTTTGGGCTTTATAGATTTTGCGGTGGGGATGTTACTATATCCCCGATTTTCTGTCTGTAATGATGAGGTTTTTTTATGAATAACTATCTGGATTGGCAAGAGATTGAAACAGTCTTTCTGGATCTCGATGGCACTCTGCTGGATTTGCATTTTGATAATCACTTCTGGCTTGAATATGTGCCGGTGTGTTTTGCAGACAAGCACGAACTCAGCCATGAAGAGGCGAATGACGCCCTGATGTCACGCTATAAAGATGCCAGGGGCAAACTGGACTGGTATTGCGTGGATTTCTGGACGCGTGAACTGGGCCTGGATATCGAGCAGATGAAACACGAAGTCTCGCACAAAATTGCAGTGCGGCCTGAGGTTAGGGAGTTTTTACAGGCGATGAGAGAGGCGGGTAAACGTATTGTGCTGGTGACCAATGCACACCCGGCCAGCCTGTCGCTGAAAATGAAAAAAACCGGCCTGGATGAATATTTTGACCGCATGATCAATGCGCATGATATTGGCCTGGCCAAAGAACACGATGGCTTCTGGGGCTCGTTGCATGAAATAGAGCCGTTTGATCCGGCAAGTACGCTTTTGATTGATGATAACCTGGAAGTGCTGCAAAGTGCCGAGCACTACGGTATTAAATATCTACTGGCGATATTGCAGCCCGATAGTCAGGCGGATGAAGTTGAAACCCAGCATTATCATGCGGTGAATCGCTTCAACGATGTGATACCGCATTAGTTTTTGAACTGGTCATCCCATGTTTTAAAACGTTTTTTGCAGTACGCCAGTAAGTCTTCATAATTTTTAAAATACAGGTCAAAACCATCTTCTGAAGGCGCATCGTATTCGCAGTAATCGTTGGTGTGCTCCCGGCATATTTCGGGGCGCACATGATAAATCCCACAGTCACCATTGATTTGCAGGTGCTGGCATTTGCCGTCGACCAGTAAGGTCCAGCCGTCTTCATCCTTGTAGATGCTGATATTGTCGTGTGAAACCTGCCACAATAGTTGCTGGAAATCGTCTTTTGAGCGGGGTGTATCAATTGCGTGCGTGACGTAGGTGCAGCAAATTGAACCGGTGCAAAAACTGCATTTATTTTCGGGGGTAATTTTTATTTTGTTAGAACTTTTTTTTGTACTCATTGCTAGTTACATCTATATCAGGCCGAGTTGTTTGAGGTTGCCTTTGTTTTTCAGGGAAAAACTGCCGTTTGCCTGAGGTTTGGCAAACAGACCCAGACTGTTTTTAAGGTTTTTACTGGCTTTATTATTGGGCTTGAAATTTAAATTCACATCATAATCTGTTTTTTCATTGACAGAGGCCTGGCCGCTGATGGCAAGCTGGCCGCCCTGGTTGGATATTTCTGCGTTAACAGGATTGTCCCCCGATTCTGATAAGGTAATGGTTATGTCGCCTAGCTGGGCCGCCTCTGCAACCGTGACGCTGGCCTTTTCCCATTTAATAATGCCAGTAGCAGCGGGTATGCCGCCCGGTTGCCAGCTCAATGTTTCCAGATCAACAGAAATGTCACCATCAATGGTGGCCATTGGAATGGTGACTATCTGGCTGAGTGCCTGTGCGCTGATTTCTGTTTTAATATTTTTTGCCTGTATGTTTTTATTCATGCCGGCACTAATCTGGCCGCTCACAGCGGTCTTGTCGTATGTGGCGTCAAACTCAATGCAGGCTTTGGCCATCAATAAATGAGTAACGCAGACGGACCAGCTTACATCTTTAAATATATGCTTCGATTGAATCGTGATCTGTCGGGCGGTTCCATTCCACAGCGTACCGTTTACGCCCTGAATTTTAATCTGCGGGAGTTGATCTTTAAAGGTGTTAACAACAAATACTGCAGGTATGCTGCTGATGAAAAAAAAGCCCAGGGCCAATATGCCCGTGATTATGTAGTATTTTATTTTCATTAAATTTTTTCAAAAGAGAGGCGTGCGCTAATCGTGCCGGGCGTGTCGTTGCGTTCAATGCTGGCGGTTGTAACAGTAACGCCGTGTTGCTGTTCCAGTGTATTGAGCCAGACCAGAAGCTGGTCAAAAGAGGCTGAGTCAATCTTGACACGGGCACCACTTTTGCCTGATGACTCAATCTTGTTGATGTTTTGTTTTAAACCAGAAATTTTTGCGCTGCTTTCAAGGATTAATGCGAGAGGCTGCGTGCTGGCCTTTTTTATATTGCCGGCACCAGTCCTTTTAAGCGCTATCGCCTCCTGGGAAGCAGATTGCATCCAGGCGTAAATTTCCTGTTGTGATTTAAATTTCTGTTGCTGCTGGTCACGCCCCTGGTGTATCGGCTCCCAAACCATGAGATAAAACAGGGTTGTGATGAGCAGGATTGAAACAGCAACGAGTAGTTTCCTGTCGCGAGAGGGCAGGCTGCTGTACCAGAGGTTTAAAGTGTCGAGCTGCTGCTTCATGACTGTTTTTCCCGCCTGATACGAATATTACCCTTAACCTGGCCTTTCTCTGAAGATGAAGAAACAATCTCTGCTTTCAAAGAAGCGCTGTTGAGTTTTTTATTTAGCTGTTCGATATTTTTTAAATTTGCGCCAGTGACTTCAAGATCAATGGTGTTGTTTCGGTAGTTGATGGACTGAATGATCACAGATTTTTCACTGGACAATGCCGTGCTGGAATCTGAAAGTAAAGTCATTAAGCTGGTGTTAGAGCCTGCGTTGCCCATG
>JAPHSZ010000038.1 GCA_026196545.1 Gammaproteobacteria bacterium | reverse complement strand
GCCTATATCAGCCGCAATAAAAAACGTCCCTCATTCACAGCGATGCAGGTTATCAACAACCAGAATGGAGAACGCGCTGGCTTTCTTGGTGCAGACTTTGATTTGAGGGAATTGCCCGGCATCAAGGATATCTATCAGGAACCCGACAACTGGCGACAGATTAAAGGTGACCCTTCGATTCGCAGTGCGGTATTTCACCAGCAGCGCGTTGATAGCGAGATGGACAGGCATCTTGATCAGGTGATACCTATTGTCAGCGAGTTGATGAGCGAGCATGGTGTATTTCACGGCAAGCTGCATTTTTCCAGCAGCCGCGCTACGATCTGGCTGATTGAAGACCCGTTCAGTTACCGGATTTTAAGTTTTGACGAGCTCATCGACCCGAATATTTGCCTGGCCTATCCGCACCACGCGTACCATGAAAGGGCCATCGTACCCGCCGACAAGATCACGCCGGTGTTTGAGCTATTCCGCGATTTACGTTTTGCCGATGAGAATGTCTATTTAAGAGCCGGCTCTTTAAACGTAATTAACGGCATGGTCGGCCTGAACTTTTCATGCGACGGTTCACACTATATGCGCTTCGATGAATTTCTTGAAAAAAGCACCGACTTCTGGTTTGGTGTTTAGGCAATTAAGTTTTAAGAGACTAGCCTGATTAACCCAGTCAGCGCTTACTTAGCCCCCCCCTGCAACAAACCTTCTACCCTTTCAAGATCATTCACAACTCGCCAGACACCGCCGTTTGATTGAACTCGGCTACTCCAGTCATCAAGCCTGTCCATGTACTCACGTGGGTCAACATTATCTGACCTTAGCTTGGTTACATTCAGTGCAGTGACTGTGACACCGGAAAAATTGATTGGAAAGTCACGTACATGACCTTCAGGAATCTCCTCTTTCATATCTGAAAAAACAAAAATGTGACGGTTGCCTGCGCCTGTTTCTTCAAGAAATTCTACCGCCTGCAACATGCCACCACTAATATCGGTATATCTGCTGCTTTTCACCGCGGAAATCATGTCATTTATGGCTGCCTGAAAAGCCCGTTTCTGTGAGTTAGCCGCAGAAGGCCGGTCATCGAAAGTAATTTTTGCCACAATATCTTTTTCACTGAAACTGCCACTATCAATTCTTGCCACAGCAAAAGAGTCACCACTGGTTAGAGTTGCCAAAATATAATTAATGATTGACTGGGCTTTTTCCAGCTCGTTTGTATAGGTACCTGATGTATCCAGCAACAACATTACTGAGGTTGCGTGTGAACGGCCATCAGAACAGGCGGATAATATAGTTAACGTAGCTACAGTAAATAGCTGTACCAGTTTTTTTAAAACCCTGCTCACCAATATGGTTCTCATAATCATCCCCTTTTTAACTTTCAACTGGCGTCATTTCAACATCAGTTTTCTCTGGTTCTGGTTTTTGTTTTGTTCGGCTGAGCATCTCTTCAAGCTTTAACGGTATAAAGATAATCAGGTCATAGATATTCAATAATACATAACCAATATTGCTCGATAGACTACCAATCTGCCTGATTATGAATGCGAGTACCTGTAACATGAATACGCCAACCATGCCGATAACAGTTCTGAGTGAATGAACGAAGGATTCCAGCGGAATCGCGACCAGCATTAAGGCAAAGGGCAAAATAAAACCCATGACCATCTGGCCGACCGTAGTGATCCAGCGAAACTCTGGCGCTGCAACCGCAACACCTGCCAGCGACTGTGTTAAGGCCTCACGATCAGCCGCCAGCAGATCTCTCATGTAGGCCAGCGATGACTCAACACTGGCGAAGATAAATAGCAAAACGAAAGCGGCAATGGCCATATTGCGCCTTAACTTGTCATTGAGCGCACTAATAATCGGAAACAGGCGTGTAATCTGAAAGGCTTCCATCAGAAAAAGTCCCAGGACAATTTCAAAGAACACCAGAACCAGCGCCGCCACATCGGAGGCACGCATCGGCCCCAGACGACTGGCACCACCAACCATCTCGGACATCGGCAGGGCAATAAGCTGAAAGTTAACGTAGGCACCGAGCAGGGCAACAATCAACACCAGAGCAGAAGTAAAAAACTGAGTGATGGATGACGATGTCAAAATTCTTTCGGCAAGATTTGTTTTGGCCATGATCTGCTCGTACTTTTCAATTTGTGAATCAATCACTTTTGAACGATCTTCAAGGCCCACTATTTTCTTTTCAACACTTTCTAATGTTTTGCTCAGGTTACGCCAGTACGGCATCATGGTCTTTAAAAGCTTATGGCGCTGCTTGCTCGCGCGGCGGTATTCTGCCGTTTCTTTCTCACAATTTCGCTTCATTGTGGCGTGGATTGCCTTCAACACATTGGCAACCATGGAGTCGCCGTTACTGTTGATTTTATTAACCGCTTCAATCGCATCAATATAATTTTTAGGTACAGGCGGGACTTCTGACGACTCACGATAGTCTTCATCAATCCTGATGATCTGTTCTTTCAAGTCACGCTGCAACGACGGATAGCCGCTCAAGTCCCTGGTAACCACATCCTCCACGCGCTGGAATTCACGTTCGATATAACGCTCGGTTTCCTGCATACCTGCAGTCAGCAATACTTCACGATTGCGCTCCATCAGGCGTTTTTCGAGAGCCGTTACTGAGTGTGACGCCATGCGCATGGCATTGCGAATCACCAGACTGAAGCTTCTAATGGTTTTATGCGCAGGCGTACGTGCCATCCACATCAATAAAATAATGATTAAGCACCAGATTAGTACTGACACTCCAGACTGCTCCGGCCACCAGATCGACATTAGTTCTGAAAAACTCATAACCACCTCCACACGTTGGCACGTCACAATTAATCTGTTTTTTAATACCAAAGACAGGCACCAGCTCAATAATTCAAGCTGTTACCAGGTATATTAGATTGAAGTAATTTTATGATTTAATGGTTTAACTTAAGATCAAGTTAAATATTTGTGGGCAATTAGACTCACAATAGCAATTCAGAACTAACATATCAACTACTATTCGTTGAGCATATTTTTAGCATTCCTGGACTTCCAGATCGTAATATTCATTTTGACGCTAACGACATTGCTTATATACTAGGCAACACAAAAAGAGACCTTAACCAGATACACCCTTGAACAAGCATCGCCGACTTTATTTCTCACTTATCATCATTGCCTGTTTTGCGCTGACCATATTGTCATCACAAAACAGCAATATTCAGTGGCTGGACGCCCATATGTTCCGTCTCGCCAGTTATCTGTTACCGGCACAGGAAGATTCACGGGATATTCACACCATACAACTGGACGAGGCCCGCCTGCAAACACCGCAGGGCATACGTGAATTCCGATTTCTTTTACGCAAACTTAAAAAAGCAAAGGCTGCGGAAATTGCCTGGCTGACCGACGATTTCCCACAGATGGACTACGTGCAGCTTGAAGATGACAAACCGGCATCTGACAGCAAAAAAGATTCTACCGCCACCGAGGACGAGCAACAGTGGAAGCCAACTGAAGGCGAAAGAAACAAGCTGGCCTGGATGCTGGAGAACCAGCAGGTTTTTTTAACCCAGTACATCAACATGCCACAACAGCATAAAAACACAGCTTACGAAGAATCCCTGATTTATCAGGATAGCTGGAGGCAATATATACCCTCGGTGCTTTTACCAGAACCTGCGTTATTCAGGTCTATCAATACCCAGCTACCCTATCGCGTTTATCCTTTCAGCCCCACGCCATCAAACAAACAGAGCTTAATCTGGTACAGCGAGGACAGAGCCTCTTCCTTACCGGATTTAAGCCTGGCTGTTTTCAGCCACTTTCAGCAAAGCGAACGGATACACTGGAACGAAAACGGGCAGGTTTCTCTGGATAACGCTTTAATAAAAACTAACATCTCAGGCAAAGTTTATAACTATTTCTCAGCCTTAACGGGACGTCATAGTAAAACAGATACCCTCTCACTTGACGACGCATCCAGCCAGCCAAATAGCTACTTTAAAAACAAAATAGTGCTGATTGGGCAGGACAAAAACCAGCTCCAGATGCTGGCCGATTCCATCAGCAGCCTGCAGGCCAATGCTATTTACCATACACCCGCCAAAAGCTGGTGGTTACTGCCTTTATTGTTATCAGTCGTGGTGATTTATTTATTATGGCTCTTACCCATGCTTGGAAAACAGAGTGGCCTGTTTCTCGGTGCATTTCTGCTTCTGGGCATTATTTCAGCGCAACCAATACTTTTAATTTTAAAGGGAACCTGGTGGCCAACTGTTAATATATTATTTCTCATGGTGGTAGGCCAGCTTGCCGCCTATGTGTATCTGTCCGGTAAGAAAATACTCGACGATCTTATGCAAACGCAGCACAGCTCCTGGTTTCAGTTTGGCCACTATCAGTACAACAAGGGCGATTATGAAGCAGCACTTAGCCATCTTTTAAAATGTTATACCGATGATGATGTCCTGTCTGACCTGTATGAAATTGGTTTAAGGTTCGAGCGTAAGCGTCAATACGACAAGGCGCTTCAGGTTTATTCAGAAATAGATGTCCGGCGTAAAAATTATAAAGACATCGACAAACGCCTTAAATCAATTCTTGGTGTGTCCGCACCACGTTCACAAATAACATCACCCAATCAGGCACAGAAAACACTGGTGATGTCACAAATGGAAATGCCGGAATTCGGGCGTTATAAAATTGAAAAAGAATTAGGCCGAGGCGCAATGGGTGTCGTCTATCTCGGCATAGATCCCAAAATCAACCGACAGGTTGCGATCAAGACGCTGGATTACACCCAGTTCTCCAGCAAAGAATTGAAAACAGTTAAATCCCGTTTTTTCCGTGAAGCCGAAGCCGCTGGCCGCCTGTCTCACCATGATATTGTGACTGTTTATGATGTCGGTGAAGAAGAAGACTTTGCCTTTATTGCCATGGACTATGTCACCGGCGTACCCCTGTCTGATTTCACCCAGCCCGAAAACCTGTTACCCGTTGATGAGGTTTACCGTATTACTCAGGTAGTTGCTGAAGCCCTGGACTATGCGCATAATCAGAACATTGTGCACCGGGACATCAAACCTGGAAACATCATGTATGACCCGGAAACCGGGAAAGTAAAAATCACTGATTTCGGCATCGCGCGTATTACTGATTCAGTCAAAACCAAAACCGGCAGTTTCCTCGGTAGCCCCTCCTATATGGCGCCGGAGCAAATAACTGGCACACACATCGACGGACGCGCCGACCTCTATGCACTCGGCGTCAGTCTCTACCAGCTACTCACGGGGCAACTGCCCTTTAGTGCCGACAGCCTCGGCAACCTGGCCCATAAAATAGCCAATGAAAAACACAAACCGGTCAGAGAACTACGTTCGAATTTACCCGCCAGTGCAACGCGCATTATTAACAAAGCACTACAGAAGGATCCGGAAAAACGCTACTCCAGTGGTGCTGCAATGATGAATGCGCTTAAAAAAGAAACCCACGAAGATACAAAAAATTAATTACAGGTGTTCACCTGAAATCGGTCGCCACTGATCCGCCAGATGCCCAAAATACTTCACTTCATCGGCAGTATCACCTTTGGTTTCTTCGTGTAATAACCATTCCTGCACGCTGGCCGCTTCTTTGTGCGTTATGGTATGGCTCATAAAACACACCGGGCCGGCATTGTCGGTCACATTAAAACTGGCTGAGTGATAAGCCTCATCCAGCCTGGCAGCGATTGCCCTGTCATGTTTTTTAACGATATCGATAATCGCCTGAAATTCGGTTGGCAGCAAATGCATTTCGGGTAAGGATGAGGCCATGATTGCTCCTTAAAAAATAATATAACTTCGTTTCAAATATTAGCACGGTCTGTTGTGTCTACTGATGGTACTTCGACTAATACACTGCCCGCTGCGAAGGCAAAACCCACTAATAGCTGATCCTGCGCCACTGCCGCCAACATACCAGCCCCGCCAATTAAACCATGATGAACAATATCCATCTCGCCCCCATAAGTATGAAATAAATTCCCAATCGTCACATTAATACCATAATGGTCAATTTATCATGAGAAATATATTGTCAAAATGGCTTCATAGTGTATAAATAACTAAAGCCAGCAAAAAATACATGGATTTTTTTGCTGGCTAAGTGCATATAAATTCAAAAATACACTTTTTTCATCACTAGAAGAATAGATATTATGTCTGACCAGAATAACCGTCGAGCCGATACGCGCTATACCCAGCATGAAGTAGTAAGTTTAACTATTATCTTTACCTCCCAGAACCCGGGGCTGCTGGGCAAGACACTAAAAGGCAATACCATCGACGTTTCCGCATCCGGCCTGCGCATCGTACTGGGAACAGCGCTACCACCAGATAGCACCATTGATGTCTCAATTAAACTTAAGGACGACCCAAATAAATTCTTTTTATCAGGAAAAGTACGCTGGTGCCGTGAAACAGTCGAGGCAGGTACCTATCAGGTTGGCGTTGTGCTTCAGGATCTAATCAATACCGAAACCGATTTAAAACGATGGAAAAAAACCATTAAATGAATAACATCAGCTTACTTATCCCCAAACACAAGCGCCCAACCTGGGTTTCAGGTCTGGATGAAATCGAAAGCAACGCGGTAGAAATGCTCGACATCCCCCTGCTCGGCAAGATCACCGCCGGTCGCCCCATCGAACGTGTTGAGCAAAATGAGCGGGTAAAGGTGCCCGCCAATATGGTGCGCAAAAACACCTACGCGCTGAAAGTCACCGGCCATTCGATGATCGACGACAATATTCAGGACGGCGACGTCATTATCGTTGAAAAGCGCGAATGGGCAGAAAACGGGCAGTCAGTGGTCGCACTGATCAACGACGAGCAGGTGACATTGAAGAAATTTTATATCGAAGCCGATGGCATACGCCTGCAGCCCGCCAACCCCGATATGGAAGCGATCATGCTCAGGAACGAAGAAGTGCAGGTGCTGGGCGTGGTTACCGGTGTGATCAGGAAAATGGAAAGCTGAACCCTGCCCTTCTGATAGCTAAACCGGCTTCACCCTGAAAATACCCGCGTCCACCGAAGCCACGGCCACACGCTGACCGGCCGACAGACCATCCACGCCGGCACTGGCATCCAGTTCCACTTTCCAGTCAACACCCGAATAACGATACTGACCGTGGCTGGTATGCGTCACCCCTTCCTGCAGGACAAATTCATGACCGATCAGGTCACTGCTCTGGCTCTGGCTCCGGGCGGGCAGATTATTGCCCTGTAATTTACTCATCGGTTTCCACAGCAACACGCTGGCGATGCCGGTCGAGATACCAAAACAGGAAACACCGGCAATCCAGGTCTCATTCAGCACACCGGCACTCATCAACAGCCCGGTAATCAGGGCGCCAATGCCGGCGAACAGGAAGATGATGGTGGTGAAACCAAACAGCAGCACCTCACTGGCCAGCAGCGCAAAACCAACCGCAATCCAGAAACCGGACTGATGTGTCTGAATATAATCGATCATGAGGCACTACCCTTGTTCAGCGAATTGATAATGGTCATCGCCTCAGCTACCACATTGGCGGCACCGGTTTTCTCATCACTGAGCAATACCACCGATGACTCTTTGGCGATGGCCTGTTTCGCCTCAATCGCCTGTGCAGCCAGATCCAGCTGGATCGCCTTCTGGCCTTTTTCCTCAATCGCAATATTACCAACCACTTCCAGCGCCTTCGCCTTGGCATCGGCCACCGCGATAATCGCCTGGGCTTCACCCTCGGCGCGCAGGATCTGTTCCTCCTTGTCCGCCTGCGCTGCCAGCACGATGGCCTGTTTCTGGCCCTCAGCCACATTGATCGCCGACTGGCGTTCACCTTCGGATTCCAGAATCACCGCACGCTTCTCACGCTCGGCCTTCATCTGGCGCTCCATGGCTTCGAGCACAGTACGTGGCGGTTCGATATCCTTGATTTCATAACGCAGCACCTGCACGCCCCAGGGACCGGCCGCTTCGTTGATCGAGGCCACGATGTTGGTGTTCAGCGCTTCACGTTCCTCAAAGGTCTTGTCCAGCTCAATCTTGCCGATCTCACTACGCATAGTAGTCTGCGCCAGCTGGGTGACCGCAAAAACATAATTATCCACACCGTATGAAGCCTTAAATGGGTCGAGCACCTTGAGGTAGAGCACGCCATCGACCACCAGCGAGATGTTGTCGCGGGTGATCGCCGCCTGACTGGGCACATCAAAAGCCTGCTCTTTCAGTGAACGGTCATAAGCCACCTTATCGATAAAAGGCACCAGAAAATTCAGCCCCGCCTCCATGGATTTATTGTATTTGCCAAAACGTTCAACCACATAGGCACGGTTCTGCGGCACGAACTTGATCGACTGTTTAACCAGCACAATCACCAGCACCGCAAAGCCGACCCAGAAATTAAAAATCAGACCAAATAGATCTTCCATAACATCACCCCATCATTCTCTTGTTTAAACAACACTAAATTGGTATCAAGAATAACGGAAACCCCACGTTTTGTCATCGAATCCGCATCCCATCCATCATGTAGCTTGCAT
>JAPHSZ010000012.1 GCA_026196545.1 Gammaproteobacteria bacterium | reverse complement strand
TTAAACTAAGGCCTGTGCCTGACCAGGCGCGTGCTGGCCAGATGGCACGCGTGCACTTTAAATCACCCGCCGTTGAACGCCTGGTCATCCCCGCCAATGCCATACACCATGATATTGATGGCACTTATACATACATTATTAATGATAAAGATGGTAAAAATATTGCGCAGAAACGCCTGTTAAAAAAAGGCCTGCAGTTTAGAGACTGGATAGAGATAATTTCAGGTATCGAGATTGGTGACAGGCTGATAACCAAAGGCTTCCTCGGTTTGCGTGATGGCAAAGTCGTGACTATTGTTGAACCAGAAACTGACTCTGACAGTAGCAGATCAGGCAACAGCACACCATGAAGCAGGCTCAACGCACGGGCGGCCTCGCTGCCTGGTCGATCCATAACCCGGTTGGCATCAGTATGCTCGCACTCACCGTTGTCGTGATCGGTTTTTTTTCACTGGACAGGCTCGGCGTTGATTTATTGCCAAACATCATCTATCCGGAAATCCGGGTACGCATTATGGACGAAGGCGTGCCCGCGACCATCATGGAAGACCAGATCACCCGCCAGCTGGAAGAACAGCTCGCCATCACCGAAAACGCCATTCAGGTGCAGTCGTTTTCCAGAGAAGGTCAGAGCCAGGTCAACCTGAGCTTCCCTTATGGCACCGATATCGATATTGCACTACGCGATGCCAGCACCCGGCTCGACCGCGCCAAACGTTTCCTGCCCGAGACCATTGACCCGCCGATTATCTACAAGCGCGACCCGGCACAGATCCCCATTTTTGAACTGATACTCAGCTCTAACGAACTCGACCCTGTCGAACTGCGCAGCTGGGCCGATTACACTTTTTCAAAATGGTTTCTCAATCTGCCCGGTGTCGCCGCCGTTGAAGTTGGTGGTGGCCTAGAACGTGAGATTACCATTATTGCCGACCAGGACAGTCTGGCCAACATTGGCATGACCGTGACTGACCTTGCTGAAATAATCCAGAGTGAAAATTATGATGCGCCCGGAGGACAGTTACAAAGTGCAACACAAACCATTAGCACCCGTAGTCAGGGGCGTTTTAATTCCATTGACTCAATAAAAGACCTGCCCTTATGGATTAACAATGCAGATCAATCTGACAATCAGCAACTCGCCGACTTTGCCAGTATTATTGACAGCCACGAAGAAGAGCAGCTACGCATTCGTTTAAACAAAACCCCCGGCGTAAAACTCTCAATCCAGAAACAGCCAACGGCCAATACCATCGAAGTCGTTAACCAGGTCAAGCAACGCATTGACTGGTTAAAACAACGTAACCTGATTTCTGATGACATTGCTATCGATACCGTCAGTGACCAGTCGGTGTTTATTCGACACTCACTGAGAAATGCTGAAATGGCCGCACTAATTGGCACCCTGCTCGCAATGAGCGTAATTTATCTTTTTCTCGGCAGCCTGCGCCGTACCTTAATTATCGGCACCGCAATCCCTCTTGGGGTACTCGTCACCTTCACCATTATGGCGATCAACGGGCTGACCCTGAACATCATGACCCTGGGCGGCCTTGCTCTCGGTCTTGGCCTGCTTATCGACAGCACCATTGTGATGCTGGAAAACATCACCCGGCATCAACACGAAACCAATCCGGATAGTGAATACGCCATTCAGGCCGCTATGGAAGTAAACAGCCCGATTGTTGCATCAGCCGGCACCAACCTGGCCGCAATCCTTCCCTTCCTATTCATCGGTGGGCTCACCGGCCTGTTATTCCAGGAGCTCATCATTACTATTTCATCTGCGATGCTCGCTGCTGTCGTGGTTGCACTCACGCTGGTGCCTGCACTGGGTGCAAAAATAAAAAGCGGGGGGCGGCAGGGTTTTGCTTTTATAAACAGTGGGCTTAATGCATTAAAAGATTATCACGCAAAACTCATTCACTATTGCATCCAGCATTCGTGGAAGACCTTATTGTTTTTCATCATCATACTGTTTATGTCTTTTTTTGTGTTATGGCAAAGCGGCAACTCACTTCTACCCACCATGGACGATGGCCGCGTCACCATCTACATCGGTGGTGATGCTGATGTTCAACTCAAAGACGTCGATATGACCACAGAAATTATTGAAGACCTGCTGCTGGAACAACCTGAAGTCAGTACCGTGTTTGCACTTTCGGGCGGGCGCATCTTTGGCCGCTCACAAACCATTACGCCCAACAGAAGCACGATTGTTGCACAACTGGTACCCAGCGATGAACGCCAGATCAGTAGCCAGGCGTGGGTGCAGAAGATGCAGCAGGAAATTACAAAACTCCAACTCACTGGCTACAAAATAAGAATGCGGGTAAGCGGTGTTCGCGGCCTGCACCTGAGCAGTGGTGAAGATGATATCAGCCTGCGCATCCAGGGCGATGACCTACAGCAGCTACAGAAACTGGGCACACTCGCAGCCGAACAGTTAGAAAATCTTAAATCACTCCAGAACATCACCCATACTTATGAAGAAAGCAGTGATGAAATAAAAATCATCATCGACCGTCAACGCGCTTCTGACCTGGGTATTCGCGCAGACCAGTTAGGCCAGGCACTGCGCATCGCTGTCGACGGCGTCATTGTATCTACTTACATCGAAGGTGATCGTGAATACAACATACGCCTGCGACTGCCCCCTGGCGTGATGTCAAACACGGAAGCGCTGGAAGATATTATTATTAACTTCCACGACTCACAGCCAATACGACTGGGTGATATTGCAAGCATCGAACATGGCCCTACCCCGAGTGAAATCATGCACGACCAGCAACAGCGTGTAGTTGAAATCAGCGCCTCCCTGGCCGAAGGCGCTACGCTTGGTGAAGTCAGTCAGGAAATTGAAAACCAGATGCAGGGCTTTGAGCTGCCCGAAGGCTACGCCATGTACGACAGCGGCAGTAACAAGATGCTACAAAGCGGCCGGAAAGCGGGTATTCAGGTTCTGTTACTGGCGATCTTTCTGGTGTTTGCCGTCATGGCGATTCATTATGAATCACTGCGCAACCCATTAATCATTATCAGCAGTGTGCCGTTTGCCGCTATTGGTGTTGCCTTTGGCCTGGGCCTGTTCGACATGGCCATTTCCATGTCGGTCTGGCTGGGCCTGATCATGCTGGCGGGTATCGTGGTTAACAACGCCATTATGCTGGTCGAACAGATAGAAATAGAACGCGGGCATATCGCCGATACACATCAGGCCATCATACACGCGGCCAGCCTGCGGCTACGGCCAATCCTGATGACAACCCTGACCACGGTATTCGGCATGTTGCCACTGGCGATCGGCCTCGGCGAAGGTTCTGAAATGCTACAACCACTGGCCTTTGTCATCGTCTGGGGCCTGAGCTTCTCGATGATAGTCAGCCTGATACTAATCCCTTCCATGTACCAGCTATTTCATCTCAAAAACTAATCAACTGGATTTAATTCTTAGCTTGTTCATCCAGAGCAAAAGAACTATAACTAAATAATAACAATCAAATACAGATATTCATCAGGAAGGCGGTAAGATTCAATGACCACAGTAAGCAATGAACCCACCTTTAGAGAAAGCGTTGACCTGATGGTCGACAGGGCCATCTGCGTAATGGGGCTGGATGAAGGCACCTCTTCAGCGATCAAGGCCTGCAACTCTGTTTTACAGGTCCAGTTCCCGGTGAAAATTCGCGGCAAAATTGAAGTCTTTACCGGCTGGCGAGCCACACACAGTACACATCGCCTGCCATCAAAAGGTGGTATTCGTTTTGCTCCTTACGCCTCCCAGGATGAAGTCGAAGCACTGGCTTCACTAATGACTTATAAATGCGCCATCGTCGATGTGCCTTTCGGCGGTTCGAAAGGCGCCCTGCTCATCGACCCATCGCAATATGAACGTGATGAAATGGAAATGATCACGCGCCGTTTTGCACACGAATTGATTCGCAAAGGTGTGCTTAGCCCGTCGACTAATGTACCCGCACCCGATGTCGGCACCGGCCAACGGGAGATGGCGTGGATTGCCGACACCTATAAACACCTGCACCCGGAAGACATTAATTACATTGCCTGCGTCACAGGAAAACCACTGCACCACGGTGGCATTCATGGTCGCGTCGAGGCCACAGGCCGTGGCGTGCAATATGCCATCCGTGAATTTTTCCGTCATCCTGAAGATGTTAAATCTGCCAATATGGAAGGTTCACTGTATGGCAAAACCTGCGTGATACAGGGACTGGGTAACGTCGGCTATCATGCTTCAAAATTTCTCAGTGAAGAAGACGGCGTCATCATCACCGCCGTGATTGAACGTGACGGCGCCCTGATTAATGATGAAGGCATTAATATCGAAGACCTGTACCATCACATTATAGAACACGGCTCTATCACCAATTTCCCCGGCGCCACGCTGGAAGAAAATGGTGCCGCCGTGCTCGAAAAAGAATGTGACATTCTGATCCCGGCTGCACTCGAAAGCCAGATCACGCTGGAAAATGCCGATCGTATTCAGGCCAAACTGATTATCGAGGCCGCCAATGGCCCGATCACCTATGGCGCCGATGAAATATTAAATAAAAAAGGCATCATCATTATCCCTGATGCTTATGCCAATGCCGGCGGTGTCACCGTCTCCTACTTTGAGTGGATCAGAAACATCTCGCATATTCGTATGGGACGTATGCAAAAACGCCACGATGAAACACACGGTGCACACATTGCCGCTATGCTGGAAGAACTAACCGGAACCACCGTTTCTGACAGCCTGAAAAAATCCGTTGCTCACGGCGCTGATGAACTCGACCTGGTACGTTCTGGTCTGGATGACACCATGCGCACGGCTTATCAACAGATCCGTGAAACCCTCATCGAAAATGAAAAAATCACAGATTTACGCACCGCCAGCTACGTGACATCTATTACAAAAATTGCCCGTTCATATCTGGATATTGGCATCTATTAGTTAATCAAGAATTTGTAGGTGCGAATTTATTCGCACTCAATTGTGCATAAACATTGCCTGTAACCCAGACAGAATACTGTCACAATGCCTGTGACACGTTAAAATCACGCCCATGATTCAATTTAAAAATCTCAGTCTGCGTCGCGGTGCTAAATTACTGTTTGAACAGGCCAGCCTGCAGATACACCCCGGCCAGAAAGTCGGCATCACGGGTGCTAATGGCACCGGCAAATCCAGCCTGTTCGCCCTGATACTCGACGAACTACATGCTGATATTGGTGACTGCTTCTACCCCAAAAGCTGGGTGATTGCACACGTTGCACAGGAAACACCCGCTGATGACCGCTCTGCCCTCGAATACGTGCTTGATGGTGACAGCGAACTGCGCAAGGTTGAAGCTGACCTTGCAGAAGCTGAAGCCAGCGATGATGGCCTGAAACTGGCCAGCCTGCACAGCCATTACGACAATATCGGCGGTTACACCGCCCGTAGCCGTGCTGGTCAATTGTTATACGGCCTGGGTTTTAAGGCTGGTGACGAAAATCGTAGTGTTAATGAATATTCCGGTGGCTGGCGCATGCGTTTGAATCTGGCCAGGGCCCTGATGTGTCGTTCTGACTTGTTGCTGCTCGATGAGCCGACCAACCATCTCGACCTCGATGCTGTTATCTGGCTGGAAAACTGGCTGGCCAATTATCCCGGCACACTCCTGTTAATCTCACACGACCGTGATTTTCTCAACAACGTCACCAGCCATATTGCCCACATCGAACACCAACGGGTCACGCTCTATACTGGTAACTACACCGCGTTTGAACGCATCCGAACCGAGCACCTTGCCAGCCAGCAGGCCGACTACGAAAAACAGCAACGCGAAATTAAACATATCCAGTCCTATGTCGAACGCTTTCGCGCACAGGCAACAAAAGCACGGCAGGCACAGAGCCGATTAAAGGCACTGGAGCGTATGCAGGAGATCGCCCCCGCACACGTCGACTCACCGTTTCACTTTTCATTACTGGAACCTGAAAAACGCCCGAACACTCTGTTACGTTTAGAAAACATTTCAGCGGGCTATGATGACACTAGCATTATTACCCGTGTTGATTTCAGCATCACTCCCGGAGACCGTATCGGCCTGCTCGGCCCCAACGGTGCGGGTAAATCAACACTGATCAAGTTGCTCGCCGGGTCCTCACTGGATAACTCGATCAGCATCCAGCAGGGTCAGCGTGAAGTCGGCAGGGAAACTAAAATTGGTTACTTCGCCCAGCACCAGCTCGAACAGCTACACCCCGAGCATTCTCCGGTCGATCATTTAAAACAGCTCGACCCACAGGCACGCGAAGCTGATCTTCGAAACCACCTTGGTGGTTTTGGTTTTTCCAACGATATGGCGCTCAGCCCGGTCGCCCCCTTTTCCGGTGGTGAAAAATCCCGGCTGGTGCTGGCGATGCTGGTCTATCAACGCCCCAACCTGCTGTTGCTCGATGAGCCAACCAACCATCTCGACCTGGAAATGCGCCAGGCGCTCGCCACTGCCCTGCAGGCCTTCAGCGGTGCCATGGTCATCGTCTCACACGACCGCCACCTGCTGCGTGTCACCTGCGACCAGTTGCTGCTGGTTCACGATCAACGCGTTGATGAGTTTCCGCTCAGCCTGGATGAATACCCAAAATGGCTGAGTGACCAGAACAAAGAAATGCAAAAAACCGATGGCACTGCAGCCACTACACAAAACACCAACAATGCCGCCGCAAAAAAAGACCGCAAGCGCCTGGAAGCCGAGTTACGAAAAAAATGCCAGCCCCTGAGCAGAAAAGTTAAAAATGCAGAAGCTGAACTCGACAAACTCCACGCCGATCAAACCGAACTGGAACAGCAACTTGCTGATCCTGATATTTACACTGAGGCCAATAAACAGAAACTCCAGGACTGTCTGCTAAAAAAAGCCGATATTGATAAACGCTGCGCAGACGCTGAAGAGCTATGGCTGGAAGCCAGCGAAGCACTGGAAGAACTGAATAACAGTCTTTAACAGGAAGTAAATATTATGTTTTTCATACAGTTATATGATATTTTTAATTCAGATTAACGCCCTAATTCCTTCAGCTTTATAACATTATAATTTTAATAATTCATGCTAAAATTCGCTCATTATTTACACAAATCGCATTAGCGGAGAACAACATGTCCGAGGTTCAATTCAACAATCAGCTCTCAGATGAAATCAACGTTTCACCCGAAGCTATCCAGCAGCTACTCGCCATCACCGAGGCCGAAGAAGGCGTCACCGGCGTGCGTATTTTTGTTTCCGGCGGTGGTTGCAGCGGCATGACTTACGGCATGACCTTTGTTGACCGCTCCACCGATTACGACTGCGAATGGAGCAAAGACGGGCTGAAAGTCTATGTCGATGTGGTTGCACTGGGTTACCTGAAAGGCGTTGAAATTGACTACCAGACCAATGGTGCCAATGCCAGCTTCGTATTCAAGAACGTCTTTGCCCAAACCGGCGGTTCAGGTGGCTGTGGTGGCTGCGGTGGTGCTGCTTAAGACTGTACAGATTTGATTCATTCACTTCTGCTAAAGCAATCCAGATTCCCGCCTCGTGCGGGAATTTTTGGTTCTGGCTGCTAAGAATCTATGAAACCCCGCTTCCTGCTCATTGCCCAGCCCAACAGCTACCGTATCGCGCCTTACATAAAGGCCGCTCTACGCATGGGGCTGGAAGTGCTCATCGCCTCCTCTGGCAAACATTCACTGATCACTGAAGTGCACGCAGGCATTCACATCAATATCAATGATATTCCCGCTTCTCTCAATATCATTCTCGATGAAGCCGGCAAAAAACCATTTGCAGGCATACTGGGCAGCGATGACAGTACCGTCGAGCTGGCGGCCAGGGCTGCTGCTGAATTAGGCCTGCCACACAACCCACCGGAAGCCGCCCGAATTTCACGCCGCAAGGATCTGGCAAGAGCGCATCTTTCATTAGCAGGTGCTGCCGTGCCCATTCACTGTTTGATGAACCTGACTGGCTCCATAGAAAAACAGACCGCCGGCCTGCCCTGGCCCTGCGTTATCAAACCCCTGAACCTGTCTGCCAGCCGCGGTGTCATCCGTGTCGATAACGAACAGCAATTTATCCAGGCCTGCACACGCATCAAAAGAATCATTGCGCACAGCCCGGATGAATTTGAACGCACCCATGTACTCATCGAAGATTATATTGACGGTATCGAAGTCGCTTTTGAAGGTTATTTGCACCACGGCAAGCTCAATACGCTGACCATCTTTGACAAACCCGAGCCACTCACCGGCCCGTATTTTGAAGAAACCATTTACGTCACACCATCACGACTGGAAGGCAAAATTCAAAAAGACATTCAACAAACCGTGCAACAGGCCTGCAATATTTACGGTTTAAAAACCGGCCCGGTACATGCAGAACTGCGCATCGACAGAAACAGCAAACCGTGGCTACTCGAAGTCGCCAGTCGCACCATCGGCGGTGACTGTGCCCGCACACTCGATAGCGGTAACGGTTTTAATATTGAAGAATTGACCATTGCACTGGCAATGGATAAATCATTTACAATCGACAGCGACAAACAATGCCGCGGCGTGATGATGATGCCAATAAAAAAAGGCGGCATCCTGCGGCGCATTGAAGGCCTGAGTGAAGCCAGAAATGTTACGCACGTGGAAAATGTCGATATTATTATTCGTGAAGGCAATGAATTAATTCCATTGCCAGAAGGTAATCAGTATCCCGGTTACATCTTTGCTCAAGCAGATTCACAGCAGAAAGTAATTAACGCCTTACAGGAGGCGTTTGCTAAATTAGAATTTGTAGTTGCCCCAGTGTATAGATAAAAATATTTTTAATCCCTTACGAAAAAATAACTAAACTGTCTACATAAGTCAATATTTTTATAATTTACACCTATAAAACAGGAGGCTCAGTCATCACATAATAATCATATTTAAATAAGATCAAATGATGAATAAATGAGCATCTACTTCAAGTGTTCGATAATAGACATTGACCATAAAAAAGTCGCTTATGCGGCTTCTTTTATGGTGCTTTATTACTTACTACCGCTCGCCTGAAAACCGGCGGGTGCCTTTCCATAATCACCTTCCTCAAAAAAGAACCCCACCATGTGTTTTTCGATGAGTTCAACATTTTTTACATCTGCAGTATTCAAACCGTTTTCGTTGATGATTGCCGCTAAACGGGTCAGCCATTGTGTCCAGCCTTCTTTGGAGACGTTTTCATAAATACGGATTCCAATTTCACCCGGATAGGTGGGTTCATCCAGACCTTCGGCTTCTGTTTTTAAAACTACACATTGTACTGTTCTGCTCATTACTGACCTCTTTTAACTTATACTTTAATTTTCTAAATTCGTTTATTGTGGCGTTTCATATTTTTTCAATAGCACACCTTCATCACCACAACAGCTGGCGGCGCATTTTTTGGTCTGGTGTAGCTGTTCGGCGCTGCTGTTCAAATAAAATTCTACAGGCCGGTTTTCTTCTGCGCAGTCACAACCCTTGTCATTATACACGTAAATATTGCTCAGCCCCGCCCGCTCGGCTTCGTCCCGCACCTGAAATAGCATGTTCTCGGGAGTAGCAGGCACATCGCTCAGTTTGTAGGCCGGGAAGAATCTTGTGATATGCCACGGGCTGTCTGCGCCCAGATTGTCACGTATCCAGCAGGCGATTTTGTAGTGCTCTTCGGGGCTGTCATTTTTTCCCGGGATAATGTTGGTACGGGTTTCAACGTGGATACCCAGCTCATGGGCCTTTTTGATGGATTTAAGTATCTGCTCAACTTTGGCAGGCTTGCATATCTCGGCGTAAAACTCATCGCGCAGGCTCTTGATATCGGAGCACATGACATCGACATGCGGCGCAACCAGTTCCAGTGCTTCGTCGGTGATGAAGCTGTTGGAGACATAAACCGTGTACAGCCCGGCCTCGTGCGCCAGCTGGCAGACATCAAGCACGTATTCCAGCCAGACAGCGGGCTCTGAATAGGTGAAGGCAATGCCCTGCACGCCTGACCTGACAGCAGCATCAACCAGTGCCTGCGGTGGCACCCAGGCCTGTCTGGATTCGCCTCTGGCCAGCTCATCCAGCGCTTCCACGCCCCAGGAGATTTCGAGGTTATGGCAGCCGCCACAACGGAAGCTGCAGCCGTAACTGCCGACCGACATCACCTGCGTGCCCGGGCGGTAGTGTTTCACCGGCTTGTCTTCGATGGCATCGATACTGATCGAGGAAATAATACCGTAGGACAGGTTGTAGAGCGTGCCGTTGCGATTGACGTGCGCCTGGCAGAAGCCGCGCTGGCCGTGGCCTAGCTTGCAGCGCCACAAACACAGATTGCAGCGCGTGGTGCCGTTATCCTGCTTTTCCTGCAGGCGGGTTTCGACTAGCTGATATTGTGAGGCATCGCTCATCACAGTTACAGATTAATGACTTCCAGCCCCATATCACCGACCTGTTCGTGCGTGGCCGCGCTGGTAATCACCGCAGTGCTGGCCCTGTCGGGTTGCAGATAGGTTTCAGTCACGCGCTTTAAATCATCCAGCGTGACGGCCAGCACGCGCTGCCTGATTAGCTGTAGTTTTTCGCGAGTACGACCGTGCAGGTTATTATGGAAAGCGTGGCGCGCTTCGCCCGAGGGTGAACCCGGCTTGTCCATGGTGCCAATGACACCCAGTATGGCTTCCTCAACCTGTCGCCATTCGTGCTCGTTATTCAGCATCCAGTCGATAGAGCGATCAAAATCATCCAGTGTTTCTGCCAGGCGCGGATCACGATAGGAGTAGAATTTAAATGCGGCATTGCTGGAATCGTGCGTCGCACCACCACCATAGGCCCCACCCTTTTCACGGATAGAAGTGTGCAGATATCCATTACGCAAAAAGCCCCCCAGCACCGCCAGCGCGGCTGAATCTTCGTGATCCATGGGCACTGTCGGAAATGCTTTGGCGCAGAAGTTTACCTGCGTATTGGCAACCCACATCTGCTTCACCTGTTGATGGTTTTCATCTAGCGAAAAAGTTGTGAATGAGCTATCGGCTGTTTCGGGTGTCCAGACTTTTTCAAACTGTCTGACCAGTGCGTCGAGTTTGTCGGACTCCGCCGTCATCATATAACGGCGTGGTGAAGTCAGAACCTGCTGGTGAATACTGGCGAGCCCTTCTGCCAGCTCTGCTATAGATTGTGCAGCGTTGTCACCGTTATTGGCATCATCAAGCTGTTTGATGAAGCGGATGCCTTCCAGCCCACCAAAACGATGCGACAGCGCCGCAACCGGGCTCATGCCGCTGGCCGCGGCAGTCATCGCCAGGGTATGGCCGCTGCCGGTCACGCTACGCTCACGACGAGCCCGTTGCTGTGAGATTAAATCCTTAATACGATCGTGTTCATCAAATCGAACCGTGTTCATGGTGTCGTGCATCAATGATGCAAGCTTTGCGTTATTCCTGTTTAGCGCCTTGCCCATAAACATAAAATAAGCATTGCTCGACTGCACATCAGTAATATCAGCCTGAATGCTGGAATGCGCCTGAATGCCACCACTGACACTGGATTGCAGTTCCTGCATTTTCAAATAATCATCGTCACCACAACCCAGCTCGGTCAGGCATGATGAGTAATAAGGGATTAATCTGATCTGGGCATCACTTAGCGCAGGCATGTCGATAGCCAGTTCATGATAGACCAGCCCGTTGGTGCCCTGTGCATACAAGAAGGAATCGGTACCGGCAATTTTTCTTTGCTGTGATTCTGGAATCGATAATTCGGGCGGTACATCTTCCAGCCCTACCTTAGGCAGAATTTCAGGATCATCCACCTGCTGCTGACGCTGTGCAAGCTCAGCAGCACGCATAACCACCAGTTGTCTGTCTTCATCTGACATCGCCGCTTTCATTGCCGCCAAGCGCTGTTTCTCTGCCATTTCCTTGCGCTGGCTGAGTTCGGTATTGGGGCGCAGGGTCAGGCGCACGCGGTGAGGGTTGTCCAGCAAATATTTCCTAACCAGTTGCTTAATGAATTCCGGATCTTCAATGTCCTTGCGCAGAGATTCAATCACCGGATCAAGATCAAGCAATGCTGTTGGATCGCTACGATGAATCGCCGCGGTCAGGCCGCCCAGAATCAATTGCAGGCCAAAGGGATAACCGTCACCACCAATTTCACGCTGGCTGATTTCAAGCTGGTGCAGCACCGATTCAAGTTTGTCGTGAGCGACACCATTTTCTGCAACATCTTCCAGAACATCCAGCACCAGTTTTTCAAAATCAGTCGCATGTTCGACTTCACTGCCTTCAAGACCGCAGACAAAACACATTTCATAATTGGAATCTTCGAGACCACATAAAGGCGATGGTGAAGTTCCCAGTTCAGTTTTCTCTAACGCATAACGCAACGGTGATGAGCTGTTATCGAGCAGCACCTGTGACAGCAGGTTGGCTTTCATCATTTCATCCAGCGAGGTACAGGGGCCGAGCAACCATGACAATACGTGATGGGTTTTTTCATCAGTAGTTTCATCCGCAGTCACATCAAAGGCATAAGCCTCTTCCACAGAAACCGGTGCCAGATACCGTTTTTCAGGGTCAACCGCGATATGCACATCGAGCCTGTCGAATTCAGCCAGCGCACGTTCTTCAAAAACTCTCTGATGATCAGCCGCGGCTATATCGCCAAAAGTCATGAACACGGCATTGCTCGGGTGGTAATGCGTTTTGTGAAAATCTTTTAGCTGCTGGTAAGTCAGATCAGGAATATCAGCCGGTTCTCCACCACTGTTGAAGTGATAAGTGGTGCTCGGGTAAAGGTACTTGCTCAGGGTCTGCCAGAGCACACTCACCGGTGAGCTCATCGCGCCTTTCATTTCGTTAAAGACAACACCCTTGAATTCAAGATCAGATTCCGGGTTATCCGGATCGGCAAATTCAACGCGGTGGCCTTCCTGTAAAAAGTCCAGCTCATCAAGGCGGGTAAAGAAAACCGCATCAAGGTAAACATCCAGCAGGTTATTAAAATCTTTTTTGTTTTTACTGGCAAAGGGGTACGCTGTCCAGTCACTGCTGGTAAACGCGTTCATAAAGGTATTCAATGAACGGCGAATCATCATAAAGAAGGGATCGCGTACCGGGTAGTTTTTACTGCCGCACAGGGCGGTGTGCTCAAGAATATGCGCGACACCGGTTGAATCCATCGGCACGGTTCTAAAACCAACCAGGAAAACATTCTCTGTGTTTTCAGAAGCCAGATGATAATGCAGTGCACCGGTTTTTTTGTGGCGGTATTCTTCGACTGTAATATTTAACGAATCAATCCGTCGCCGACCAATGCTTTCAAATGCTTCATGGCTTATCATTGATTCAACACCTGTTTTCCCGTTATTTTGCATACTTTTCTCAATTGTTAGTTACTTGCGCGTCAGTTTGTAGGCCGACTCATATAACGAGCTCACGCCCTTTTGTTGGAAGCTCGGCTCATCGTCAATAATATTTTTACCCAATAGCTTGTCGATTTTAAAATGCTCACCATAAAAATCAGCCACCTCTTCCTCGGTCACCGAAAATGGCGGCCCCTGCATTTCATCCTGCGGGTAGGTCAGGGTAATCAGCAAGGTGCGCATACCTTCATTCTGTAAATCAAACATTTTATCGGCGTAGGCACGGCGCATATCTTCGGGCAAAGCGATCATCGAGGCACGATCATAAATATCGGTAATACCTTCCAGGTCATCAGGTGAAAGGTCAAAAAAATCACCGAGCAATATTTCAATTCTGCTGCGACCTTCAGGGCCGGCTTCAGAAATATACCGGGTAAATAGTTTTTCCCTGATTATCTGGTAATCCAGTTGATGGTTTTCAAAAAAATCTTTGACGGCAATTTCACTGCATTCATTGCCCAGCACTTCGTAGCCATTCTGAGCCAGCCAGAACATATCCAGCGATTTGCCACACAATGGCACAAAGACCTTGAGCGCCCCACGTTTTTCAGGGGCAGGCCCTTTCTCACCATAAAAATAGCCAAGATAAGGATTTAACTCTTCCTGATGAAAACCCGTTTCCCTTTTCTGCCAGCGCTTTAACCAGAAGTTTTTTTCCATACTTACTCAGGCTTCCAGATACCAAAGGCACCTTCCTGAGGCGCCTGTGGCTGGCTATCGCCTTCAACCTGTCGCATTACCTGGCCCATAAAGCCTGCCAGGTCATTGACGAATTCCTGCTTGTCCAGCCCCGGCTGTTTCTGGTGCGCCAGAACAAAACCTGTCACTGCGGTCAGGTACTGCATAAACAGCATTTCGTTATTGGCCTCAGCGTCATGTTCAACGACAACAGCATGAAGTTTGGAAACCAGCTCATTTGATAATTGAATACCACTCATTTTTTGTGCGCTCGTGTTATATTAAAAAACAGTAAATTCTAATTGATTCTGAGTCTTTTTTCTTGAGTATAATATGTACAAACTCTGTTTTTATGTCCCTGAAAACACTGCGGATTTAGTCAAAAAAGCCGTTTTTGAAGCAGGTGCCGGAAAAATCGGTGACTATGATTCGTGCTGCTGGCAGACATTGGGTACCGGACAGTTCCGCCCACTCGACGACAGTAATCCCTATATAGGGCAAAAAGGCCTGATTGAAACCGTGGCTGAATTCAAGATCGAAATGGTCTGCGATGATGAGCACATCAAGGCTGCGATTGCAGCATTAAAAAAGGCGCACCCTTATGAAGAGCCCGCCTTTGAAGTCTGGAAGCTGGAAGATTTTTAGCTGCGCTACTAACGCACCCAACCACGCTCACTGGCAGCCAGGAAATCCATCAAATACCGTACCTCGTCGTGGTCTTTGGCCAGCTCAGTGGCCTTCTCTACCGCTTCCTTATGAGAGCATTTGGATTTCACCAGAATTTTAAATGCTGACTGCAAAGCACGTATCGACCCACTACTGAAGCCTCGGCGTTTTAAACCTTCTTTATTGATACCAAAGGCACGGGCGCGGTTGCCAGCAATGGTAAAGAACGGAAGCACATCGCGATCAACCGCAGTAGCAAAGCCGGAGAAGCTGTGGGCACCGATGCGGGTAAACTGATGTACGGTGGTATAACCACCCAAAATCGCATGATCATCAATGTGCACGTGCCCGGCCAGTGCTACGGCATTGGCAAGAATAATATTGTTACCCAGGCGACAGTCGTGTGCGACATGGGCTGAGACCATCAGCAAATTATCATTACCGATTGAGGTGATGCCTTCATCATCAACCGTACCGCGATTCAAATTTGCATATTCACGGATGGTATTACGATCACCAATCTCAAGACGGGTTGGCTCACCCGCGTATTTTAAATCCTGAGGTTGTTCGCCAATCGAGGCAAACTGAAAGATGTGGTTGTCCTTGCCGATTTTGGTCGGGCCTTTGATCACTACATGGGATTCAATAACCGTACCGGAATCGATTTCGACATCGGCACCGATAATACTGAACGGGCCAATTGAAACATCATCAGCAATGCTCGCTGAAGAATCAACAATGGCTTGAGGGTGAATCACTCGTATTTATTCCTTTTCTTTGGCCGCACAGAGTAAATCAGCGGTGGTAACGATATCACCGTCGACACTGGCTTCTACAGAGAACTTCCAGATCACTTTTGACTGACGAACTACTTTTGCTTTCAGCATTAACTGGTCACCTGGTACAACCTGGCGTTTAAATCGAACGTTATCAACGCCGACCAGCATATAAAGCAGGTCATCACTGGGCTCTTCACTCATGGTTTTAAAACCAAGCAGTCCCGTCGCCTGCGCCAGCGCCTCAATAATCAGAACACCGGGCATAATCGGGGTTTCCGGAAAATGACCATTAAAGAAAGGCTCATTAACAGAAACATTTTTAATCGCTGTTAGCGTTTCACCTGGCACACATTCGAGCACACGGTCTATCAATAAAAACGGATAACGGTGTGGAAGAAAACGTCTAATTTCTTCTACATACATTTCACTCACAATTTATCTCCTGTTTAATTTATATACCAACCGAGGTTCATTCAGCTGATTTATTTATTTTTTTCAAGCTTGGCAACGCGTTTTGCCAGTTCATCAAGACGGCGGAAACGCGCACTGTTTTTGCGCCAGTTCTCAGTTGTATCCATGGGCGTGCTTGATGAATAAGAACCGGATTGTGTAATTGATCGAGTCACCATGGTACGTCCCGTAATCATGACATTATCGGTGATTTCAAGATGCTCAACAATACCCACCAGACCACCAATCAGGCAGCCTTTGCCAATATGCGTGCTACCGGCAATCGCACAGGCAGCGGAAATTACAGTATTATCTCCAATGCTAACGCCGTGCGCTATCTGGATCTGGTTATCAAGTTTAACACCGTTACCAATAATGGTATTTTCCAGTGCACCGCGATCAATGGTTGTGTTGGCACCGATTTCAACGTTATGGCCAATTTGGACATTTCCAATCTGGGGAATCTTTAAATAACTCTCACCCTCTTTAACAAAACCAAAACCATCGGCCCCTAAAACAACACCCGAATGAATAATACAGTCGTCGCCAATCTTGCAACCATGGCCAACAGTAACATTCGCATTGATTCGTGTATTTTTGCCAATAATGACATCAGCCTCGATCACGCAGCCAGCACCAATCTGTGTACCAGCCCCAATAGTCGCGCCAGCAGAGACAACAGCACAAGCTGCAATTGATACTGACTCACTAATGCTGGCCTGTTCAGAAACAATAGCCTTATCGCTAACTCCTGGAACTAACGACCTGGCAGGATATAGCAGGTTTGCAACCTTTGCATAAACCAGCCTGGGGTCATCAGTAACCAGAGCAGGCACCGGGCACTGCGTCAGAAACTCAGGCTTTATAATTAAAGCTGAAGCTTTCGTCGTTGACAGGTGCTCAATATATTTCGGGTTTGAAACAAAAGCTATGTCACCGGCTCTGGCAGAACTTATTTCGGCAATGCTTCTTATCTGACAATCACCACCCTCAAGCCTCGCGCCTGTTTTTTCGGCCAGCTCTGATAACTGATAACTCATTGAACTCAATTATTTTTTAAAATCTTTTTTCATCTGTTCTAGCACGACATCGGTGATATCAAGTTTTTCTGATGCAAACACAACGCCATCGCTTAAAATTAAATCATAATTATCTTTTTTGGCAATGCTATCGATAATGTCACGAACTGATTTTTGCAGGACAGCCAGTTCCTGGTTACGAACGGTAGCTACTTCCTGACCCAGAACTTTTTCTTTTTGTTTAAAAACTTGCACTTTGTTATAAAGTTTTGTTTTAAGTTCAGTCAGCTTATCTTCGGTCATAACCAGCTCATTACGCGTGTAATTTTCCTGCATGGATTTAATTTCACCTTCCAGCTTCACCAGCTCATCTTTCTTATCACCAAAACGCTCTTTCATCGAAGCATTAACGGCTTCCACCTGTGGTGCCTGGGTCAGCAGTTTTTCCACACTGACAAAACCAATCTTAAGGTCGCTACTAGCAATTGCATTACCACAAACAATCAATACAAAAAATGCTGCTGTTACAATTTTTTTCATTATCATCTCCTTAAAAGAAAGAACCTATACTAAATTGAAATACTCTTAAATTATCGCCTTCGACGTCATTCAGTGCTTTTGCCCAGCTAAACCGCAAAGGCCCGATCGGTGCCAGCCAGACAAATGAAAGCCCTGTTGATGCCCGCAATTCCTCATATGAAAAGCCGTCCTCTGTTGAATTATAGGTCGGCGCACCGTCAAGGAACACATTTCCAATATCATAAAACGCACTGAACCTTACTGATGATGGCGCTTTATCGACAAAGGGTATCGGAAAAATAAGGTCTGCGCCAGCAGTAATTCGCATGTTACCCCCAGTTGGGTCACCGTAGTCATTGCGCGGCCCCAGGGAATTGGAATCAAATCCTCGAACCGTGCGCAAACCACCTGCAAAATAACGCTCATAAAACGGCAACGAGTCCAGGTCAGCGTAACCATCACCATAAGCCAAATTGGTTCTTGCCAACAATGTTAAGTTTTTAGTAAGTTCAAAATAAAATTTCGTTTGATATGAAAGCTTATAAAACTCTAAGTCACTAGTTGGTACTGACATATTCAATGAAACCGTCTGCGAGCTACCCCTTGTAGCAAATACTGTTCTATTCCGTGTATCATAAGTATAGCTAGCATTAAGCAAAAGATTACTATAAGCGTCACCGTATTCTGCAACGAATGTAGTAACCTCTAAGGATGGATTAACACTTGATAAAAGCAACTCAATATGACTTAACCCATAACCAAGATTTAAAGTTGAGTATTCTGTTAACGGTATTCCGTAGTTAATATTAGCACTGTATGAATCTGTTTGAAAATCGTTAATATCCTCTTCTGCCGCATCTCTTTTTGCAAATGATAAACTCATGGTGCGACTCACACCATCAATAGTGTGATAAGGATCAGTAAAAGAAACACTATAAATAGTGTTTGCCGAATCTGTATTAACACTAACTGCAAGACGCTGCCCTGTTCCCAAAAGGTTTTCCTGGGTCAAACCAATATTGAAGAGAAAGCCCTGAGTTTGTGAGAATCCTGCGCCAATATTAAAACTACCCGACAGTCGCTCTTCAACACTGACCTCAAGATCGACCATGTCATCGGTACCGGGTACCAGTTTTGTTTCTATTTCTACATTTTCAAGATAGCTGAGTCGTTGCAATCTTATTTTAGATCGTTCCAGCTTGTCGCTCGCCAGAACTGAACCTTCCATCAATCGCATTTCACGTCTTAGTACTTCTTCATGGGTTCTGAAATTACCGTGAAAATTAATATTTCTGACGTGCGTTTTATTGCCCGGTACAACCTGGTAACTCAAATCAATGATCAGTTTTTCTTCATCAATTTCAGGTTCAATTTTTACTTCTGCAAAAGCATAACCAACTTTGCCCAAACGGTCTGTTAATCGTTTCTGGGTTGTTGTCATTTTCTTTCTTGAGAAAACCTCACCAGACTCCGTAAGGATCAGGGCCTTTAAAATCTCCTCATCAACCACCATAGGACCAATAAGATTGACTTTACCAATGGTGTACTGATCACCCTCTTCTACATTGATAGTAATATAGATATCTTTCTTATCAGGTGTGATCGAGACCTGGGTCGAATCCGCTGAAAACTTGATGTAACCACGATCAAGGTAATAGGAGCGCAGGGTTTCTAAATCCGCATTCAGTTTTGGCCTGGAATATTCATCGGCATCAGACAGAGAAAAAGCACCCGGCACACCCAGCTCGAGCTCGTCCAGCAATGTCTCATCATCAAATACCTTATTACCAATAACATTGATCTGCCTGATCAGTGCTACCTGCCCTTCAGAGATTTCAATATCGATGTCAACGCGGTTCTGGTCAAGCTCGGTAATTTCAGTTTCAATGCGAATACCATATTTACCCTGACTAAAATAAACCCGTTCGAGTTCCTGTGTCAGTTTCTCCAGTAATGAGCGGTTATAAATCCGCCCCTGCACAATACCGATATCTTCCAGCGCCCCTTCCAGAGTCGCACTATCAATGTCCGAATTGCCCGAAAAATTAACTTCTGAAATTGAAGGCCGCTCTTTTACTTTAACAATTAGTACATCGCCATCCCTGAACAGCTGAACATCAGCAAAGAATCCGGTTTTATATAACTCCTTAATTGAAAAGATAATTTGTTTACTGTCTAATGGATCACCCACCTGCACAGGCAGATAATTCAAAAGCGTGCCATCGGGCAGGCGCTTTAGCCCTTCAATTTTTATATCACTAACAACGAAGCTTTCTGATGACCAGGCAAAACCAGCCATCAGCAGCAGATGGGCCAACAGCATAAGCCTGGTAAATTTAAACCCGGTTTTTAAACATACAGTCATCATTGCGCAAACCGCTGAAAGTCGTTATAAAATGCAATAAACATCAATGTTGCCAGAATCACAACACCAATCTGCTGGCCGCGCAATTCAAATTCTTCAGAAACAGGCGAGCCTTTTATCGCTTCAATAAGGTAATAAAATAAATGCCCACCATCGAGCACAGGGATCGGCAATAAATTCAGCACGCCCAAACTCACCGAAATAATAGCCAAAAAACCAATAAACGTTGTTAGACCAATACCTGCGGTCTCACCTGCATATTTAGCAATGGTTACCGGCCCAGATATATTACTCAACGAAGCTTCACCAACGATCATTTTCCATATAACCCGTAAAGTCAGTTTTGCCATATCCCAGGTCTTGGCAAAGGCTGCGGGTATCGCGCCAAATACACCGTACTCAATATCAATAAATAATTTATCTGTCAGTTCGTCTGGTATTTCCTGATAAGCGCCAATAAAGCCTTTGCTCTCACCCTGTTTTTTTCTTTCGCCTGGAATCACAACGATGGAAATTTCCTGCTGATCACGCAGCACTGAAAATTCAATCGGCACGCCCTGACTATTTTCTACCCGTTTGACCAGTTCATCCCAACGCTGAATATTGTCACCATCAAGTTGCAGCAACTGATCACCTTCCTGCAGACCTGCCCGCTCGGCCGGACTGTCCTTTATCACACCACCAATTTTGGCGGGGATATCGGGCCACCAGTGCCTGAAACCCAGCTCTGCCATAATGTCAGATTCTTTCTCAAGTAATTGCTTCTTACCCAAATCAAGCAGCCTGTTTTCAATCACGCCATCAATATTTTTAACCTGCACATTAAGTTTTCCGCCATCAAGACCCTGATCCAGTACCAGCAAATGAAAATCAGCCCAGGATTTCACAGGGTTTTCACCAACTTTTATAACTTCATCATTATCCTGAAAACCAGAAGTAGCTGCTATCGAATGCTCTATCGGCACCCCTAACAGCGCTCTTTCAACTGTAATACCAGATAAAAAAACCGTCCAGTATAGTAAGACAGCCAGCGCAAGGTTAAATACCGGGCCGGCTGCAACAATGGCTGCACGTACTTTAAGTGGCTGGGTATTAAACGCATAAGGCAGTTGATCTTCTGCCACTTCACCTTCACGCTGATCCAGCATTTTGACGTAACCGCCCAGTGGAATCGCTGCAATAATGTATTCAATGACATGGCCATTTATAGTACGCGTCCAGGTATACAGCGGCTTACCAAAGCCGATAGAAAAGCGCAGCACCCTGACACCCAACTTTCGCGCTACCCAATAATGCCCGAACTCATGGAACGCTATCAGAATAGCAATGGCGATGATAAAAAATAAAAGATTGTGTGCGATGCCCATATTTATACTTATTGTTTTATGGCGATATGTTCTTCAACAATATTTCTTGCCTGTTTATCTACAGCCAGAATATTTTCAATGCTAGCCACATCCTGGTCAATCAATGAGCTATCCAGCGCCTTTTCATTCAGTTCTGAAATATCCATATAATCAATTTTATTATCCAGAAATGCCGCTACCGCCACTTCATTGGCCGCGTTTAAAATTATGCTGGCTGCACCACCCATGCGTATCGCTTCATAACAAAGCTTCAAACAGGGAAAACGCTGAAAATCTGGCTTCTCAAATTCCAGTTTTGCGACCTCAAAAATGTCGAGAGGTTCAACCCCTGAAACCATGCGCTCAGGAAAGGCCAGCGCGTGTGCAATAGGGGTACGCATATCAGGGTTACCCAACTGCGCCAGCACTGAGCCATCGGCATAAGACACCATCGAATGAATCACGCTCTGCGGATGCACAACCACTTCGATATCAGCCAGCCCCACGCCAAACAACCAGTGCGCCTCTATCACTTCCAGCCCCTTGTTCATCATGGTGGCTGAATCAACCGAAATTTTTGGCCCCATATCCCAGTTAGGATGGTTAACCGCCTGCTTGGGCGTTACCAGTGACAATTGTTGTCTGGAGAATGTTCGGAACGGACCGCCACTGGCTGTCAGTAAAATCTTGTTAATGCCGGAATCATTGGCGGCGCGCATTTTTGCTGAAGATAAACACTGAAAAATGGCATTGTGTTCGCTGTCCACAGGCAACAATTCTGCATTGTGCTTTTTAACCGTATCCATAAATAACTGGCCGGACATCACCAGCGCCTCCTTGTTCGCCAGCAATATACGCTTGCCCGCTTTAGCAGCAGCCAGGCTGGGCAACAAACCTGCTGCCCCCACTATTCCCGCGACCACGGTATCGACATCATCGAGGCCGGCCACCTGGCACAGTCCCTGAACGCCGGATAAAACCTGGGTGGCAGAACCCTGCTGGCGTAATGCCTCTTCCAAGCGCTGGGCCGCCGATTCATCACACATAACAGCATATTGTGGACACCACTGCTGACACTGTTGCATCATGGTCTCAACATCGGTGTTCGCCGTCAGCGCCCTGACTTCATAGTGATCAGTATGCCTGGAAACCACATCCAGTGTACTCTTACCAATGCTGCCCGTTGAGCCAAGAATGGTAACGACTCTGGCCATCAATGCAGTCCTTCAATCGGAATGATCAGCCAGTCATAAAATACGACAAACAGAGGCATCACTGGAAGCAGGCCATCAACCCGGTCA
>JAPHSZ010000043.1 GCA_026196545.1 Gammaproteobacteria bacterium | reverse complement strand
CAGTAATACCAGAAACCTGAATACTATTGGTTGAATTGTACAAGTAGTTCAGCTGTGCACCAGTACGGTCGTAGTAGCTGAACTGATTTGGTGTGGTGTCAGGTGCGGGTGCCGCTTTAGTAGTGATACTAAAGGTTGCACTGACGCCACCAATAGTCAGTACTGTGTCTGTCTGTGTACTACCGGTAGAAGCACTAGTCTGGCGAAGCAGCACACGACTTAAGTTGCTGACCGTACCAGGGGCTGAAGTCCATGCACCACCATCGATACTGTACTCACCACCTGTTACAGATATTGGTGCATCACCAGTAATACCAGAAACCTGAATACTATTGGTTGAATTATACAAATAGCCCAACTGTGCATCGATCCGATCATAGTAACTAAATGAATTCGGTGTAGTATCAGTGACTTTTGTTGTAACACTAAAGGTTGCGCTAACACCACCAATAGTCAGTACTGTGTCTGTCTGTGTACTACCGGTAGAAGCACTAGTCTGGCGAAGCAGCACACGACTCAACACATTAACTGTACCTGATGCTGAGGTCCATGCACCACCATCGATGCTGTACTCACCACCTGTTACAGATATTGGTGCATTATTATTCACACCTGATACCTGTATACTATTTGTAGAGTTATATAACGTGTTTAACTGAGCACCTGTTCGATCATAGAAGCTAAATTGATTTGGTATAGTATCCCAATCAGTGGTTACAATGAATGTATCGCTGATACCACCGATGTCTAAGGTAGCACTTACCGAATACTTACCATAAACAGATGATTCAATACGAACTACTACCGTATCACCATTGCTAACACTACCCGCTGCCGATGTAAACTCACCACCATTGATGCTATATTCACCACCTGTAATGGCAATTGATGATGGCATATTAATGCCAGCAACCGTAATGCTGTTAGAGTTAATAACAGATTCCAGTGCTACATTTATCTGATCTACAAAGCTAAATGCATCAGGAGTTGTGTCAACCTGTGTGGTTGAGCTAAATGTATCAACAACACCGCCTATATCCAGGTTTGTATTTACTGTTGTTTGATCTGTTGGAGCTGTTGTATGACGTACAGTCACTACATCACCATTATCAACTGAACCAGGTATAGAAGTATATCCACTTCCATTAATATTATATTCACCACCCGTCACAGATATAGATGTCGTAGTATTAATACCAGTAACTGTTATCGGATCAGATACAACGAGTTTATTTAACCCAAGATTAGTTTGATCAGTGAAGCTAAACAGATCTGGCGTGGTATCAGGTGCGGCAGCAGTTGTTACACTGAACGTATCACTAACAGAACCTACCGTTAATGTCACATCTACCGTCATATTAGAACTACCCGATGATGTAGTACGTAATTGCACTAAATCATTATCCACTACAGCACCTCTAGCTGAAGTATAAGCTCCCCCATTTATGCTGTACTCGCCACCCGAAACAGTAATAACTGTATCACGAGCAAGATCTGTCATCGTTACAACATTTGAAGTTACCTGAGTATCTAGAGCAACGTCTGTTTGATCTACAAAGCTAAATTCAGCAGGTGTTCCTGTTATATCTGCTATAGGTTTAGATGCAGAAAACTCATCGTTATTGAATGCAACACCGCCTACTACAGTTGGCACATCAGTAAGATCTGGATATGCCGCATAATCCATGGCTTCAATCACACGTATGCCATCAGCTCGTAAAATATAGGCATAACCACCATATGCGTGCCCTTGCCATGTGCCGCCCGCAGCATTACATTCGGCTTCATCAGCGACACCATCAATAAGTCCTGTGTATTTGAAATTGTCGGTGCTTGTTAGTCCTATGCCTCCAACAAAGTCAGGATTTAGTATGCCACAACGATTTTGACTATCCAGTACGCCGGCACCCATGAATGAGACGAGATTGTAATAAGCTGGATCTACTGGGGCCCCATCTACTAAGACATTACCAATACCGGGATTTGTGTTATTAACGACAGCGCTGGCATTCATATACTGTGGATCAGAAGTTATCTCAGGAGGATTATCGATATCTACAGTAATCTCTCCATAACTACGCATTTGAAAGTCTTTAACAATTTCAGTGCTGCTGTAATTATATGTAAATATACCTGAACCTGGTGCAGTTTCAGACTGAAAATAAACATCAAATGCAAAATCAAACGAGACTTGACCAGCCATTGGCTGAAGTGCGCCAGGATTTGATGCTAGTATCGAGCCACACCAACCCTTGGCATCTGATAGTACGTAGGGTTGAAAAGCGATTCTTGTCGCATAAGTTCCATCCGCATAATAATCAGGATCATCAGTCGCTAAAGTACCGTTATGTGTGTATGAATTATATAGAAGAAACGACATATCTTTTTGAGCAATAAAATAATCACCGTCTTTGTCGATGAACATATTACTAAACACAGATCCGCCCTTTGTTGTATATGCCCAGTGATAAAAACTAACCGTGGCATCCATGCTACCACCGCCATATGTTGGGAAGCCGTACAAATCACCTACGGTGGTGACGGGGGCATCAGGTGTCAACCCGTCAGCATCTCGAGTAACAACATGCTGTATCTGGCCTATTCCACCTGTTGGATCCAATGCATTACCCTCTGCAGGTCCGCCAAAACCATTGACAGGCTCAAAATCGACTGCAGTTCTTCCATTAGGCCCCACAAAGCCCCAATCATCAAATGTGATGGTACCTTCTTTTCCTTGGTATGTTTCGGCGTCAATAACCTGTACGTGAGTGGCAGCTAATGCAAAATTAGCACTTAAACTTAGAATTAGTGCAATACTGGCACTTATAGGTGTTTTTTTATTAAGCATTTTTAAGTATTCCATAAAAATTATAGTATTTATTGAATTAGCATTTTTTATGCCAAGAATATAATGTGTTGTTATATTTAAAAAAACCACAGTATAAGCAAACTATATTATAGTAATAATGTAAGCATAATCGACAGCTAATTCTGGCAGCTTTAATTAAAACAAAATAATTAACAACATTTTCAATAAATTAGCATACAATTTTAAAACACAATCAGTTAAATCACGTTTTATTTATTTGCATTTATTTTGTTAATTGATCCGACAATATCGCAGAACACTACAGACTACTTTGATAATGTATTCCGTAGCATATTTCTTGTAACATCAAATACTTCCCCTGATTTTATGTTTTTCAAGCATTTATTATTATATTCACAGACCTGCAACATACAAATTTCACATTCAACTGAACGGCGCAAAACAGTATTGTGGGCACCATATGGATACCACTTACCAGGATAGTCACGCGCACTAAAAATTGCTAAGCAGGGTACTCCTGCCATGGCGGCTAAATGCATTGTGCCAGTATCATTGCCTATATAAATTTCACTTTGTTCAAGTATCGCAGCAGATCCATAAATACTAAGTTTGCCAGCTAAATTATGTGACCGCTCTCCCCATACATCACATAAACTATCACCCATAAACGAGTCTTCCTTCCCGCCCAAAATGATTAATTGCAAATCTGGATATTCACTGAGTATACGGTTTCCCAAATCCTCAAAATATTCGCATGGCCACTGCTTTGCAGGCATTTTTGAACCCGGCCCTATTACCAAAAATTTCATAGTTAAGTTGATGCCCTCTGATAGCGCAACATTAATCGCTTTTTTGCGCTCACGCTGAGGTATAGGCAAACGAAATTTACAGGACTCATGGGAATCCATCGCAACCATCTGATATAATATTTTCCACTCAGGAGTTAACCTTGGCACTTTTCCCTTGGCGGGTCGAGGTAACGCATGATCAGTGCGCGCATAATAATTATCCGGGCTAATTACATTACGAAAAAAAAACACATCCCTTAAAGATGAAAACTTTGTTCTTACAGGAGATAAATTATATAAATGCTCCACATTAAAATCGCGTAATTTTTTAATTAAAAAAAGCAAGTTTTTTAACTTATTCCACCCTTTGACTCTAGCGTCATAATAAATAACCTGATCAAACCAACCTGTCGGTCCTAAAATATCCCAAGATGAAATATAACCTTTACTGGTTTTATGGCGGTCAGTTAGCAATATCAGGCGATGGCTCGGGTATTTATGACGGATTGCTTCAATGGCAGGTAGCGCAATCAAAGTATCACCCAACTGGCCTATCCTGAAAATTAAGATTTCTGGCATCGCATTCTACCCGCTAAAACACTGCGAAAGTTTATAAGGAATCACACACAAACCAGCATAAAAAACGAAGTGATTATCAAACTATTACATTAGGCATTAATAACATTTTCATACCGCCCACGATACACTCCTCTCGCATCTACGATCAACCTTGCATTCTCTAAAATCAATGAATAATCAAAATCATCATGATTTGTTCCAATTACTACACAGTCATATTGCTTTAGCACATCAGCATCAAGAGAAACACTTTCCAAGTTGAAGCTATAGCGACGCATTTTGGGAAACACTGGAACATAATTATCTGAATATTCTACGTCAGCCCCCACATTTTGCATCATCTGCATAATCTCAACTGATGGTGATTCACGCATATCATCAACATTCTTTTTATATGCAATACCAAGCATTAATATTCGACTACCATTGATAGATTTTTTATGAGCATTCAATCCTTGAACAACCTTACTTACAACCCACTCTGGCATATTGCTATTTACCTCCCCTGCCAATTCAATAAACCGAGTATTAATACCATACTCTCTTGCTTTCCATGTCAGATAAAAAGGATCAATGGGGATACAGTGACCACCTAAACCAGGGCCTGGATAATAGGGAACAAAACCAAAAGGCTTAGTTGCTGCCGCATCAATAACTTCATAAATGTCGATACCCATTTTATCAGCAACAATTTTCATTTCATTAACAAGACCAATATTGACTGCGCGATGAATATTCTCGAGTAGCTTTGTCATCTCAGCAGCTCGTGTAGAGCTCACCGAAACAACTTTATTAATAACTTGTCCATAAAGCGCCATCCCTACTTCCTGACAAGCCTCGTTATCACCTCCGCATACTTTGGGTATAGTTTGAGTAGTAAAATTTTCATTGCCAGGATCTTCACGTTCTGGTGAATAAACGAGAAAAACATCCTTACCTACTTTTAAACCTGTACTTTCTATACGAGGCTTGAGTTCTTCATCTGTTGTGCCCGGGTAGGTTGTACTTTCAAGCGACATGACCTGCCCTTTTCTAATATAAGGCAATAAAGAATCGGTTGTATCCAGTACAAAACTAAGATCAGGTTCTCTATGCTGATCCAGTGGCGTAGGCACACATAATATCAACGCATCTACTTCAGATGCACGTGAAAAATCAATCGTTGCTTCAAAACCATTATCAACTAAGCATTGTATCTCTGAATCAGGAATATGCTTAATATAAGTTTCTCCTGCTGAAATATAATCAATTTTCGACTGATCAATATCAAAACCAATAACTTTATAACCACTGTTGGCATAACTAATAGACAAAGGAATTCCTACATAACCAAGACCAACAATTCCAATCAATGCAGTTCGATTATTAAGCTTCTCAATTAATTCTCGTTTCATCTTCTTTCTTTTTAACCTGATTTAAATCACTTTATTTTTCACTTCGACCATAAACATCATCAAAGCGTACAATATCATCTTCTCCCAGATAACTACCTGTTTGAACTTCTATAATCTCTAAAGGGATTTTGCCGATATTTTCCAGGCGATGCTTAACTCCTAAAGGTATATAAGTCGATTCATTCTCTGAAAGCACAAACTCCTCATCACCTTTGGTTACTTTTGCCGTGCCATTTACCACTACCCAGTGTTCCGATCGATGATGGTGCATCTGTAACGACAATACTGCACCTGGTTTTACGGTAATACGTTTAGCCTGAAAACGATCTGAACTATCGATACCCTGATAACAGCCCCAGGGACGGCAGACGCTTTTGTGCAACATAACTTCATCTCGTCCATCGTTATGTAATTTTTCAACAATATTTTTTATATCCTGTACTTTTCCACGATGTGCAACCAACAAAGCATCATCAGTATCAACAACAATTAAATCATCCACACCCAACGCAACGACCAGTTTTGATTCGGCCCGGATATAACAGTTTTTTGAGGCTTCAGTTTCAACATCACCGATAATCCTGTTATTCATTGCATCGGTATCACCGATATCATGTAACGCGGCCCACGAACCCACATCGCTCCAGCCGATATCAACGGGTATAACTACCGCATTATCTACTTTTTCCATGATGGCATAATCAATAGAGTCACTCGGGCAACTCTCAAATGAGGCTTCATCAATACGCACAAAGTCCATGTCTTTTTGTGATTTGCTATAAGCTTTCTGGCAGGCCTCGAACATAGCTGGTGCTAATCGTTCTAACGCATTGAGATAGGTCGAGGCTTTGAACATGAACATGCCACTATTCCAGTAGTAACTGCCCTGCTCTATATAACTTTCAGCCGTATTCTTATCGGGCTTTTCTACAAACCCGGCGACCTGGTAACAATTATCGCCGATCGAATCACCCGCATTGATGTAGCCATAGCCAGTTTCCGGTTTATCAGGCACGATGCCAAAAGTGACCAGATTGCCTGATTCACTTTGTTTCTGACCTGTATTTACCGCTGCAAGAAAACTATCGACGTCTCTAATGTCATGATCAGCAGGCAAAACCAGCAATACGGGATCATTTTCATCTTTTATCGCATTAAATGCGGCCAGGGCAATGGCTGGCGCGGTATTCCGGCCAAACGGCTCGAGGATAATATCCACATTGTTGATTTCTGACTGCCGGACCTGCTCAGCCACCATAAAACGATAGCTTTCGTTGCAGATTACAACGGCATGATCAATATCAGCGGCGGTTTTAAAACGATTGACCGTGTCCTGAAGCAGCGTGGTTTTATTGAGTAGCGGGAGTAGCTGTTTGGGGTGCATTTTCCTTGATAACGGCCACAATCGGGTACCGGAACCACCCGACAAAATCACTGGAACAATCATCTAACCTCTCCACCTCAAATCTTTGCTATTTTTATTACCAGATTACATATGAGACTTATTAACAACAAGCGGTTTATTATGGCAGAAATAACCATGTTTATGGGAGGAAAATACAGGAATAAAACTTTAATTGTGACCGGGTGAATATTTCAAATATTTTTTAATGTCACAGCTGAATTTCCACCTGCTTTGATGCCTGTTTTGCCCTCTGCAGGGCATCATCAACGCTGTTGGCCCTGGCCAGCACCACGCCCATACGTCGACACCCCATCACCTCCGGCTTTCCAAATAATCGAACCTGGGTATCAGGCTCAGCCAATGCAGCATCCAGATTGCCAAATACCGGCTCGGTGGACTCCCCCTCAGCGAGAATCACGCTGGAAGCTGAAGGCCCATGAAAATGGATATTAGGAATAGGCAAATCGAGGATAGCTCGAGCATGCAGGGCAAACTGGGACAAATCCTGTGAAATCATGGTCACCATGCCAGTATCATGTGGCCTGGGTGAAACTTCGCTAAAAATCACCTCATCTCCCTTGATAAATAGCTCAACGCCGAAAATACCATGACCACCAAGAGCGTCAGTCACTTTTTCCGCTATCTCTTGCGCTGTATCCATGGCCTGCTCAGTCATCGCCTGTGGCTGCCAGGACTGGCGATAATCACCATCGACCTGAACGTGGCCAATCGGCTGACAAAAACTGGTGCCCGCTTTATGGCGTACCGTAAGTTGGGTGATTTCATAATCAAAATCGACAAAACCTTCGATAATGACCTTGCCTGCCCCGCTACGCCCACCCTCCTGAGCATAATCCCACGCTGCATTAATATCCGATGACTGCCTGATCGTACTCTGCCCTTTTCCAGAAGAGCTCATAATCGGTTTCACCACGCAGGGAATTCCGATTTCCTCAATTGCATGGTCAAATTCGGCACGGGTTGTAGCAAAGCGGTAAGGTGATGTTTTAATGGATAATTCTTCAGCTGCCAGACGCCGTATACCCTCTCGATTCATCGTTAAATGAGCTGCACGGGCACTGGGTATCACGGTAAAACCTTCAGATTCAAGCGTTACCAGCATATCTGTGGCAATGGCTTCAATCTCGGGTACGATGAAATCTGGTTTTTCAGCTTCAATTACCCCGCGTAAAGCGGCGCCATCGAGCATATTGATCACATGATTTCGATGGGCCACCTGCATGGCCGGACTATTTTCATAGCGATCGACCACTATCACCTCAACCCCCAGTCGCTGTAGTTCAATGACTACTTCTTTGCCAAGCTCACCACCGCCGCAAAACAGGATCTTTGTAGCTGAGTTTGATAAGGGGGTTCCTATAGCTGTCATAATATATGCTTCGTCAAAATCTGACATTATATGAATATCTTTACGAAATGAACATGAATCTTATGAACAAAAGATATAAAAAAATAGCATAAACGAAAATCTGGCATCTCAGGCATTTTTATATAGAAATACAACTATAAATATACATTTCATTTATTATATATTTCATGATGTTATGTTATATTTAACAAGCTGGTAGCGAGTAATTTATAGTCATTATGATTTATGTTATTCGTATGCAATCACCCAAATAAATGATCTACGATGATAACTCGGTTTTTCGAGTGTGATTGAAGATAAAGGAATAAAGAATGACTTCAGATGAAGATATAACATCAGTCAACATGGATACCTTGCGATCCCAATTCGGCGATGACATATCGTCTGATGACATCATTCCGCTGAGCGTATTATCTGAAGGACAGACTGATGTAGGTAAAAAACGCCTTCATAATGAAGATTCCTTTTACTCATCAGATGATAAATGCCTGTGGTTCGTCGCTGATGGCATGGGTGGTCACAATGCAGGTGATTTTGCCAGTCAGTCTTTAGTCAACGATGTTGAAGCTTTCTACAATGCCGGCGACTCAATTGAAGAATCGGCCGAAAATGTAGAAGCTATTATCCAGCAGACCAATTTAAACCTGATAAAAAAGGCTTCAAATATCGCTGATGACACTGTCATTGGTGCCACCATTGCCTTATTAGTCAGCAAGGATAACCGAGGCATTGCGCTCTGGGCTGGGGACAGCCGTATTTACCGCGTACGTTCCGGTAAAATCGAGCAGATCACTACCGACCATAGCCTGGTCAACGACATGGTGAAAGAAGATCTTATCAATGCAGAGGATGCTGAAAATCACCCTGACAAAAACAAAATAACCCGTGCTGTAGGTTATGATAAAGACCTTACATTAGATTACCGCAAACTCTCTATATTACCCGGTGATCGCTATATTCTCTGCTCCGACGGCTTATCTAAAGAATTATCAGACGAAGAAATATTATCCATTGCGGGCAATGGCTCAACAGTCTCCACCAACCAAACGCTAATGCAGCAGGCGCTCGATAGGGGTGGTCGTGACAATGTCACAATTATCACTATTGATTTTTTTAAGGGTTAGTATGCATGAAAACGTTTGAAGCAACCGTCGAACAGTTAATACATAATGAGATTGGCATCGAAGAAGCCTGTTCTCTGCTCGAATTCTGGGCTGAATCATATGCCGGAGACACACAAACTTATAAGAAAGCCAGTGAATATCTAGATAATCTCTATACTAATCATAAGATTAGCGACAGTTATCAAAGTAAAATATTAAGCTGCATTCAGCCCTGTTCCGGTGATTCTCAAGCATCAACTGAAAATATTGATTATGACGATGATGCAACAGTCATCGCACAATTACCCGGAAAACAACCCAAAAATCAGGACGAAGATGAAGATGCCACAATAATCGCCGATATCAACCTTGGTGATAACACTATTCAGCTGGAAGGCAAAGAGACTGCTAGCACATCAATACCTGATATAAATCTGGAAGATGATGACGATGAAGATGACGGCAAGCTAAAACCTGGCAGTATTCTTAAAGATCGATTTAATCTTGTATCGCTGCTGGGTGAAGGCGGCATGGGCATGGTCTATAAGGCCATCGATATGCTCAAGGTCGAAGCCAAGGACATGAATCCTTATGTGGCGATCAAAGTGCTATCAGAAGATTTTAAAGAACACCCTGATGCATTTATTTCACTTCAGCGCGAAACCAGTAAGGCACAGAAATTAGCTCACCCCAATATTGCGACGGTTTACGACTTCGACCGTGATAAAGAAACCGTTTACATGACAATGGAGTTGCTGGAAGGCAAACCATTAGATGAATTTATTAAAAGTATGCCCAAGGAAGGCCTTTCTGAAGAGGAAGCCCTGGAAATTATCACCGGCCTCGGTGAAGGCCTGGCCTATGCGCACGCTAATGGCCTGGTGCATTCAGACTTCAAGCCCGGTAATGCTTTCATTCTTTACGATGGCCCCGTTAAAGTCATTGATTTTGGTATCGCACGTGCTGCGGGCGGTGCTGCACAGACTCCTGCGCCCGATCACGATATTTCTAAAACAGGCCTGGAAACTGACCTGAATCCGGCACCAACAGATAATACAGCTGGAGTCACTACTGATTTTGATGCCGGCACGTTGGGCGCACTTACACCCGCCTATGCAACAGTGGAGATGTTTGAAGGTAAGGAACCTGCACCCTCTGATGATATTTATGCCCTGGCCTGTGTGGCGGTACAGCTATTAACCGGAAAACACCCATTCAAGAAAAGAACTGCACCAAAAGCCAAAGAAAAAGGCATGAAGCCACCTGTGATTGATGGCTTTACCAAACGCCAGCAAAGAGCGCTGGAAAAAGCCCTGGAGTTTACCCGCGAAAAACGCACAGAAACTATGGAAGAGTTTCTGGATGGGATCCGTCGCAGAAAGAACTATACCAAACAAATTGTTCTTGGCACTGTTGTTACTCTGGCCCTGATTGGTGGTTTTGGCTACAAACCCATTACCAATTATTATGAACAGGAGGAAATCGACAAAATAATCCTGCAGGCAAATAATGGCTCAACTACCCGCCTGCTCCAAACTTTAGCTTCATTAAAACAGTATAAAACAGAAAAAAGTAATGCCATTAAAAACGGCATTAAAGAAAAAGCATTACAGATATACACAGAAAAAATCCAGGAAGCCTTCAACGTTGAGCAGGAACAGTATGAATTTGAAACAGCCACTGGTTTTATTGATGAGGCATTGAGCTATTATCCTGACTCAGCTGCAATTAAAGACCTATCTGTAGAAATTGTAGATCAAAAGAGTGCGTTGATTGAAGAGTTGCAGGATAAATACATGGAACAGCTACTATCGCGTAATTTGTTAGCCGATGACAGCAAGGATGATATGACTGACACATTAAAGTTACTTAAGAAAATCGCGCCTGAGGACGAAGCATTTAAAGATCCCAGGCTGGAATTTGGTTACTATGATGCCGCACAAAAATCAATACAGAAGAAACAGTTTGAAACAGCCAGTATCTATCTGGCAACAGGGCTGGAATATGTGCCGCAAAGCCTGATATACAAAAATATTTCAGATGAAATTATCCTCAATAGATTAAAAAATCAAATTAGCAAAGCACAAGTTCAATCAGGAAACAGCATACCAGAAGGAATAGAAAGCATCAGTGAACTAAGGCCCTATATCAATGACCTGGTAATATTAAGCCTTGAAGAAAATAACAATGAACCGGCATACAGAAACTTCAGGCAGTTATTCAAAAATGAATTTAAACGATTAAGCACGATTGATAGCCAGCAGGCGGAAGAACTGTTGCAGCTGTTCTCTGCTGCCTTGCCAACAAATGAGCTAATAGAATATTCCGAGCAACTGGAAGTTGACAACATAGATGCAGCAACTACAGACAATAAAATATTTGTAAAAACTCATTTCATAAATAATGACACAGACCTGGAAAAACTAATAGATCATATAGCAGCAATACGCTCCAGCATCAGCCAATACAAAATCAATGCCCTTACCCACTATAATCTTGATTATGAGACAAGCGCAGAATCATTAGGTAAAGAAAACCGAGCAATACTGATTAGTTATTACAATGATATGTACCGCTCATTACTTACTGTTGCTAATACAGAAGAATCGGCTAACAACCGTTTAAACGAAACTACGCAAAGATATAAAGCTGAGCTAATGAGCGTAAAGCTTGAAGCCGGCATTGAAAATCAAAAGAGAATATTTAGAAATATAGCAGCAGAAAGCAGGCTCAAAGACTCGGTTGAAACATATGAAAAAATTGTTAATAACACAGATGATACCGAGTTTATTGAATATGCACAAAAAGAAATATCACGAATGTATTCAAATTTGGCTGAAAGCAATGCCAATGATGATAATTATGAAAACGCTTTCATCAATGCGCAGAAAGCAAAAGAATACTTTAGCAATGAATACGTAGAGAAACAGATAAGAGTCTATAAAAAAGAAATTTCCACAAAGGAAGTCGCCAGGCTGGTATTGACTCGAGAAGAAGAGGACAAGATCAATGCAGAGAAGTTATTAAAAACGCTTAAATTAGAATATCCTGATGATTATTCTTTTATTGTTAATAAAATTGGTTACTTGATCAACTTTGAAATCATACCCCTGGCCAAGATAGACTTACTTGATGCACATCGTTTAAAAGAATATGCATTATCAGTGGTAAATTCAAAGATTATCGCCAATGTATCCATTGAGCCACTGCCAAAACCATCAAAATTTTCGCTTCAGGGTAAAATTGAAGTGTCGCAAAAAAATCTAACCGCCGCCAAAACAAGCCTTAACAGGGCCATTGCTATACATCCTTCACATTACCAGGTTGATGAGCTAAGAGAAATGCTTAATGAGCAGGTAAAAGTCGCTGATGATATTTACAAAAAATACATCAAATATTTTAGCGAAGAAAAGTATGATAAAGCAGATAAAGCACTCAATGACTCGATAGCGCAGTGGAAAGACAATCCTTCTTACAACAAGGAACGGCTTTATTATGACCGCATAATGAAACAGGTAAAGGCCAATGCAAAACTTTGTCGCAAGGATCTTCAGGGTATTGGTAAACAGACTCGCGGCGCCTGTAATGATGTCGTGTTGTCCTTAAAGAAACCCGCGCCTACCATGGTTGTGGTGCCAGCCATTTCTATAAAATCAGAACCTTATGCTATCGGCAAATATGAGATCTCTATTAAAGAACTAAATAATTACTGCGAATCGACAAACCAGTGCACAAAGAATACAACTCCGGATCAAGAGCTTCCCGCCACTAATGTACCAAAAGAGATTATTGAAAGTTATACCAGCTGGCTATCAACAGAGACGGGATTTAACTACCAGATTGCATCACATGATCAATGGTTAAATGCTGCATCTTCTGGCGGTCGTGAAGGCAACTCTAATTATAATTGCAGACTGCGTCTGGGCACAAAACTAATTAAAGGGCAAAATATTGTACCCGTTAAATCCGGCTCAGTGAATAACTGGGGTTTAATTAATTATGTAGGCAATGTTGATGAGATAGTTAAGGCCGATAATGGCTATATACTGGCCGGTGGAAATTTCTCGGATTCAATTTCTGACTGCAAAATCTCACTAGAGAAGCCATTTACAGGAAATAGCAACACGACTGGTTTCCGTCTGGTTCGTAATCTAGAATAGAATATAAACAGTTATAAAAATACTGCTAACTAACTTCAAAAGAAATAATTAGCGGGCTGGCTTCATCAATCTTTTCACCTAAACTGATAGCGCCTCGTGAACTTAATGGCAATTCTTCTCGACGAAGATAAACTTCCTTGCCATCAGCAAGTTTTATAAAAGTGCCATTTGTACTTTGATCAGACAGAACAAATTTTCCTCGATTATAGTCAAGCCTTACATGGCTACGAGAAGCCAGTGGAGCATCAATTGTGATATCAGCTTTGGCACCACGGCCAATAGTGATTGGCGTATCAGCCTGGGTGAGAATTTTTTGCTGCCCTGAGTAGGTCATGGTTATTTGGCTATCACTACTTGATTGTGAAGGTGTAAACGACATTCTCGTTACATCATCTTCTTCATCCCAGACAATATCATAAATAGTAATTTGATCCTGCTTCCCTTTTACCGAGGTTGTATCAAACTCCCTTGCCATTTCCTGTAAATCTTCTGAAAGCTGGTTATAGGTATCTTCAGTCGTAATAATTTGACGCGCCTTGGCAATACCAGCCATACGTGCCGCCACATTTACTGCATCGCCGAAAACATCATTATCATCCAGAATGGCTTCACCCGCATGGATACCAATTCGCACTGCCATGGGATTGTCATCAGGTCCTGTTAAAATACTAATCGCTTCCTGAATACTGCAACTCGCTTTAACGCCATCCTCAGCCGTTGGGAAGCGCGACATGATCTCATCACCAATGGTCTTAATTACCACACCCTTATAACGTTTTGTTATCTCTGCCATTATATTAAGGCAATTTTCGATAATGGCTTTGGCTTTGGTATCGCCATATTCATCATAAAGTGCCGTACTTCCAGCAACATCTGAAAACATAACGGCACAATTAATTGTTTCACGACTCATTAAAACATTTCTCCAACTACCATTTAATTTAGAAAAACCGCAGCCTGCAGGCCAGATGGTTTTTTCTCCTCTTCTTCGTCATCATCAATAATATGTATATTGTCAGGTATAGGCGGTTCATCATTCTGATCTGCTGGCAGAGCAATACCCATTCCATCAACAACAAACAGATTAATATCTGAGAACAGGGCTAAATCAATAAAACCAACATCCTCAAGGCCGCTCGACTGGCTGCGTTGGGTGCCTGCGCTTCTTGCTGCACCAGAGTTAATTACACCAGTACCAAAGTCATCTATATCAAGAGTAACATTAATATTTGGTGCGGTAGTGATATACGCATCACCACCATAGGTCAATGTTACTTTGCCCTCGATATCACTACTCAGAACAAACGCATTCAATTCATCCTGGCCAATATTGCTTGCCGTAGTCAAATTTACCGCACCAGCCCTGACGCTTGGATTAAAGAAGTCGGTGCTTTGCATACTGCCAGTTTCACTAATCGCAGTAACCGTGCCTACATTGGCCACTGTACCATCTGCCGCATCCAGTAATGAAAGGGACAGATCACCAGAAGCCTGATAAGTAATGTTACCTCCTGTAGTGGTTGCTTTCAAACCATTTACCATCGTTATAGAGCCAGCCTCAGATGTCACTAAAATATCACTACCACCTGTGGAAGCAATATTATCTGTCTGCGCTATATTGCCTGTTGATGTAATATTAATACTACCGGCGGTTACTACCGAACCGAGATTTAGTGCGCTGGAATTCACCAGTGTAATTGCACCCCCACTGCTATCACTACCTGTATAAGCATTGATGGTGTTACCCGTATGATCCAGTATGCTGCCACCTGCCGTTGTCGTATCCAGGGCATTACCCAAAATAGCACCACTATTTGTCAAACTGCCCGCCGTTAAACTTACATTGCCACTGGTACTGATTCCTGCAATATCCAAAGCATTAGCATCAACTACCAGGATATTACCGCCAGCTGCATCAGTACCATCAAAGCCCGTGAGATCATTTGCGGCATTATTCAGCACAATACCTCCGCTTGATGAGGCAGTGAGCAATGTTCCGCTAAAGGCACCTGTCTGGGTGATGGTGCCACCAGCAGCAAGATTGATTGCATTGGAAATTGTAGCCCCGTTATTTACAATGGCGCCGGTATTAGTAATGATCACATCACCACTACCACTTTGATTGATACCATTCAGGCTGAGCGTTGCACTATTGTTATTCAGTTCAATATTGCCGCTACTGCTATTGCTCGCTGTATAACTATTAACTGAATTAACTCCATTTAGTACACTACCTGTCGCTGTGCTAGTAGCTAGCTGGTTGCCAGCAATCGTGCCACTTTCGGTTAAACTACCTGCGGACAAACTCACATTACCACTGGTGCTAATTCCTGATATATCAAGTGCCCCAGTATCTACAACAAGAATATTGCCGCTTGATGTATCTGTACCATTAAAGACATCAAAATTATTGCTTCCATTATCAAGAGTGGTTCCACCACTGGATTGGGTCGTCATCACTGTACCGGTAAATGCTGCAGTCTGGGTAATGGTGCCACCTGCTGCCAGGTTAATCGCATTGGAGTTAATTGTTGCTCCGCCAACAATACTGCCTGTATTGCTGATAACCACATTACCACCTGACTGGTTAATGGTGCCCAAGGTCAAAGTAGTCGTATTATCATTTAATACGATATCACCCGCCGTACTATTATCTGCACTGTAATTGTTAACACTATGTGTACCATCAAGCACACTGCCATTGACCGTCGTTGTTACCAGCTGATTTGCATTCACTGCCCCCGTATCCGTTAGGTTTCCTGCTGTTAAATTCACATTTCCATTGGTATTGATACCGGCGATATTCAGTGTCCCAATATCTACAATTCGAATTTCACCACCAGCTAAATCTGTAGCATTGAAGTCAGTAAGATTATTACCTCCGTCATCCAGGATAGTGCCACCACTGGATTGGGTTGTTAGCAATGTACCACTGAGTGCTGCTGACTGGGCAATGGTGCCACCCGCTGTCAGATTTATGGCATTAGAACTGGTAGCACCAGCATTGATAATGTTACCAGTATTGCTGATTAGAACATTTCCAGTACCACTTTGTGTTATGCCTGAAAGTGTTAATGTTGCAACATTATCATTCAGCACAATATCACCAGTGCTTGTGTTGCTGGCGCTGTAATCACTCACAGCATGTGTGATATCGAGCACGCTGCCATTTACTGTATTAGTGACCAACTGGTTAGCATTGATTGTTCCGCTATCAGTCAGACTAGCTGCTGTTAGATCCGCATTACCCGTTGTATTGATGCTAACTATATTCAGTGCATTGGCATCTCGAATCTGGATAGTGCCACCTGTTGAGTCGGTGCCATTGAAATCAATAACATCATTAACAGCATGATACAGGGTAGTTCCACCGCTGGATTGAGTTGTTAACTGTCCCCCCGTTATTTCTGCCGTCTGGGAAATTGTGCCACCTGCAGTTATATTGATAGCATTAGAACCTGCTGACATTGCAACATCATTCGAAATATCTCCTGTGTTGTTAATGCTAACGGTTCCCGTACCGCTCTGGGTAATACCAGACAATGTCAGCGTACCAGAGTCTGCCAGCAGTGAAACATTGCCCAATCCTGTATTGGTCGCAGCATAGCTATTAACTGTATTACTGAAAGTATTGAGTAAACTGCCCGTCGTGGTATTTGTTGTCAGCTGATCACTATTAATAATCCCGCTCTGGGTCAAACTACCAGCAGTCAGAGCTACATTGCCCCCTGTAGTAATACCGGTAATAATCAGCGCCCCTGTATCTGTTAATGAAATATTACCTGTGGTATCTGTACCATTAAAACTTGCAACAACATTAGTAGCGCTATTTAAGGCTGCACCACCATCAGTATTTGTAATTAATGCACCACCGCTAATCACGCCGAGTGCGCTCTGGGTTAATGCGCCACCCGTCGTTAAATTAATTGCACCGCCATTGGTTGTAATACCTGCGGTTGTTAGTAATGGGGCTATTCCCGCTATCTGTCCAAGATTGAGATCATCAACATCATTAAAGGCAAAATCCTGCCCTGCATTGGTAATGCTGGCAGCCAGAGTATCAACGTCATTACTATAATAAGTACCAAGACCATCATCAGAGAGATTCACGGCATTGGCAGAGTTGATTAACAACTGAGTAGCCGTAATTACACCCGCTGTCTGAGTGATACTTTCTGTTGCACCAAGATAAATATCAATATAATCAAGGTCTGCATTGATTGTTATCTTACCTGCATTTGGATCGAGTGGATTAATAGTACCATCCGCGTTTAACAATAAATTATCGCCAGATAAATTTGAATCAATACTAAAACTGGGTGCTACAAGTCCAATAATGGTATTGCTATCGCCATTGTTTGTTGTCAGGTTTGACAATGGCACCGCTGTGCCGGAACGAACAATAATACTACCTGCTGCACCAGTTCCATTGGTTGTCAATGACAGTGAATTTGATGCATCAACTGACAGGTTCTCGGTAATACCAATCGAACCCGCAGATACAATCATTAAATCAGTACCCTTCACGGTTTGGCCTGCTACACCATTAATATCTGATAAATCCGTGGTGATATCTATAACACCTGAGAACACATTACCCAACGCCAGATCACCTGTACCACTTTGAACAAATGTAAGATTTGCAGTTGTACCAGCAAGTTGAGCAGCTGTTGCACTTTTATTTTCTATAAATGCATCACCAGTACTATTTATATTGAGAACACTGCCATCTAGAAGCACTGGCGTACCTGAAGTACCAATTGAGGTGGTTGTACCACCAAGCCCCAGGTTAATGGTGTTTGCGGTCACGGTCTCAGTACCTGTATCCAGGGTAATCGTTCCTACTGCATCAAGCTCTACCGTACTCAAACCACCACCGCTCACAGAAACATCTCCCGCAATTATAATGTCACCACCCGAATTGATACTCAAAGTGCCATCAGGGGCTTGCTGATCAATGGTGATACCTGCTCCACCTAACGTAATAGTGTCTGTAGGTGCCAATGCCAGATCACCTGAAGCTGTATTGATTGCGCTTACACTATCAGAAGTAAAAGTAATTGCATTGGTATTGCCAATGCCTGTGCCGGCATTTAATGTCAGTATTTTTCCTGTATTTAATGAAAGAGCATTAATAATGCCAGCTCCTGTTGTGTCATCAATTGCACCTGTTGTTGTAACCGTGAAGTCGAAATTCTCTAAACTCAAATCAACAGCTGTCTGTCCCATATCTACATTTCCGGTATAGCCGACACCACCGATTGTGACTGTGCCACCAGTGCCATTGGTATCTAACATGGCTAGTTCGTCAGCATTAAGGTTCAAGGTGATGTCATAAGGAACACTAGTATCTTCCAATGCAAGAGAAGGACTACCCAATACAATGCCCCGGCCATTTGTGTAAGGATTAATGAAGATATTATTACCTGTTAGCGCTGAAGCACCCACTCCTCCAAATTGGTTGTAATCAAAAACCATCCTGTCAGCTGTTAATATCAAATCGCCAGCAGTAGCTTCAATCGATGTACCATCATCAAGAATAAGAAAATCATACGATCCAATAGCTTCGACCGTTATTGCAATATCTCCGGTACTGGCTGTTATTGAGCTACCAGATGTTAAATAGAACCACTCACTGGCATCAATTGTAAATGCACCGGCTGTTAATGCCGTTGATGAGACTATGTACCCAGTGTTGTTGATATCAACAACACCCGTACCTGCATCCAACTGAAGATCATCAATAGCCAGCCCATTATCAAGATTAACGTTACCATTATTAGTTATGACATTAATAATAGAGGCAACAGTTTCAATCGGGTTAGTCTCACCGATATTTAGCGCATCCAGTGTGAGTGATGCACCATTGTTAAGATTCAATATATTACCCATAGACAATGTATCAATCTTACCCTCAGTCACCAGCGCCAAAGAAAAACTCTCAGCACTCAAATCAACCACACCACCCAGAATAATATCGCCGGTATTAACACCATTCTCACCTATAGTAACGACACCTGTTGATGAAAGTGTCTGCAACTCAGCTTCCGTCAGTTCAACTCGACCAGCTACATTCGTGTTGTCACCAAGCAGATAGCCAGCAGTAGCCGTCTGCGTATACAGATTAATATTGGCACCACTTACAATTGATGTGGCATCAAATTGCATATCATCAGCTCTGAGTGTTAAGTTACCCGTGGCATTAATGGATTGTGCCGCCACTGATGAAATTGCACCCGCAGTATTGGTAAACTCGGCATTGCCACCCGCAGACATGGTCAAATTCACTGCCTGGTCATTCTGTATAAAAATATCACCCGTGGTTGTCTGTGCAGTGATATTAGGTGATGAAACAACAATCGTATCCGGGGAGCCTGCAGCACCAATGGCTGTGGTTGTACCTTTCGTACCAAGCAGAACATTATTTGCAGTAATAGTTCCTGCTGTGCGAGTAATTGAGCCTGTGCCAATAGCATCATCATTGGCATCGAGTGACACCGTACCATTACCCGCCACAATAAAATCATTTGCAATAACAAGGTTGCCGGTTGCAGCAATACTGATCTTACTATCAGCAGCATTATTCTCAATGGTCTGGCCAGCGCCGCCCAGCGTTGCATCGCCAACAAAGCTTAAATAAATATCACCATTAGTATTATTTACAGCCGAGATCGTATTCGATGAAACACGCAAATCAATACCGCTGCCTGCATCAATGGATAGGCCATCTGCTGTTAGGGTATTTGTTGCCACTGAGTTTGTAACCGCACCTGAAGTAACCAGTAGTGTATCGGCAATTAAATTAGTATTAATACTTGATGTTAATTGAATACCGCCGGTGTTCGCCAATGTGCCGAACTGTATAGCACTGGCAGCAGTAACACGGGAAATTTCAGCATTAGTCAGCATGCTGCCCAGTGCCAACGTATTTGATGCGGTATAGGTATCAAAGATAACTGAATTGGCGCCTGCATTTAGTGTGGCGTCGGGATATTCATATATGTTAGCTAAATAATCAGGAACTGATATATAGATCATGAGAATGGGATCTACTAAATACAGATGACTGCCATTTGGTAACCAGCCAGTGCCTGTTGAATACGCTGTTTGAATACGAATATCATTACTAACTAGAGAAATATCTCCAGTACCATTTGTATCCAGCGCTACTGCACCATAATCATAGGTATTCGTAGTGTATATTGAGGATGCCCCCCCGCCTGTTGAATTTGAGCTAATCAACGAACTATTACCATCATCAAGAACTGACAAAATTCCGGCTGATGAAAGCGCTATACCACCTGCTGATGTTGTCACATTGCCACGAACCGTAAGATCACCCGATGCAAACAGATCAATCGAACCAGCAGTGACTTCCCTAAGTGTTAACGCACCCGCGTTAGTTAAGAAAAAGTCGCCAGTTGAATTGGTAATAATCAATTCAGCGACCTGCAAATTAAGTGCATCACTGGCACTCACACCGGCGCCCGCAGTCGTGTCTATAGTAAGATTTTTTGCGTAGATATCAACAACTGTATCAGCACCTGCCGCATCACTAATACTACCAACAGCACTCAATTCAACATCACCAGCTCCCGCATCAATCTTATCAATCAACAGGCTACCGGCATCACTGAGATAGATATCGCCATTATTTGTTTTTGCTGTCAGTGCGCCGCTAATATCAGTCATGATAGATATGCCTGAAGAGCCAATAGCAGCTCCGGCATTCAATGCTAATAAATTAAGGGTACCTGCTGTGATTGTGCCACTGCCATCAAAACCATTAGCCGCAACCAGTTCAACTGCGCCTGCGCCAGCATTTATGGCACCCAGCGTCAATGCGCCAGTATTTGTATCACTGATATAGATATTGGAACCATCCGCAGTAAGGGTACCGGCAACATTAGTGCTAACTTTAGAAGGGCTGGTACCAATATCACCACCTGATGCAGTCAGATTAAGATTCGCTGCACTGAGTGTACCCACGGTGAAAGCAATACCATTAGTCGCGGTAAGCGAAAGATTATCAGCTGTGTTACCGGTGCTCCCATCAATATTCCAGCTATCAGCGCTCCAGCTAATGCTCTGAGTTCCAATGCCATCTGTCGTCAGACCAATGATCTGGCTGATAAGCATTGCAGATGTATCCACCAATGTCACATTACCTAAAGCACCGGCACCATGGCTTGCTACATTGACTGTGCCCGTTGCTTGCAGATCAACATTAAGACCAGTAACGCCTCCATCTGCTTCCAGCGTTAGCAATCCTGTCGTCGCTACCCCACCGGTTCCGCTGATGTCATAGTCACCTGTGGCTCCACTATCCAGTGTTGCAATAGTGACTGCACCAGCTCCCGCATTAATGCTTTCAACAACATCTATCGACGCATCCGTTGATGTCAGCGTAATAGTGCCACCATTTGTACTGATGCCCGAGAGCGTGCCCACGGCATCGACTGTTAATGTGCCTGCGTTGTACGAACTGGTAATTGAAATATCACCCGTACCTGTTGAAGCAGCCACCGACCCTGCATTGGTAATAACATTAATATCATTTGCACCTGTCGCACTGAGCCCAATCGCTGCTGCCGTTAATGTACCAACACCTGAAAATCCAAGGCTAGCGGCATTAAGCACCAGGCTATCATTAGCATCTCCAATGCTTGCACCATCAATATTCCAGCTGTCAGCAGAAAGCTCTATTGTCTGACCCGTTGTAGCATCTGTAGAGATATTGCCAGAAAAAGCACTAACGCTAAATCCACCTGTGGTCGCAAAGAAGATATCACCTGAATCAGCATCTGCACCTGTACCCGCACCACCTGTGATCAACGAAATAGAGGCTGCTGACGCATCAACAGCGCCGCCGATACCGATACCACCTGCCTGCGCATCCAGCACTAAAGCCGCCGCAGTTAAAACAGCCGTACCGCTACTCCGATCGATATCACCTGCTGTTGCTGTCAGTGTCATGGTATCGTTTGTGTCACCCGCATCCCCCTGAATATCCCAGCCTTCGCTGGCAAGCAGGTTGATAACCTGATTATCAGCAGCTGTTGTTACACCATTCAGGGCTGTTAAGCCCGTATGGGTATTGGAGACATCAATATTGCCTAAGATGCCAGCACCACCTGTTTCAAATGATACTGCTGCCGCCGCGGTATTGATCGCTGCAAGTGTACCAATCCCACCGGTAGTGGCAGTGAGTGTGAGATCAGCGGCCGTAACAGTCCCGGCACCTTCAATATTACCCGTGGTGGCTACGATTTGAATGGTATCTGCAACATCGCCCACACTACCCTGAATATCCCAGCCTTCACTGGCGACCAGATTAACGGCCTGGGCATCATCAGGCGAGGAAGTGGTATTCGTTACAACACTATTCAGAGTAGATAAACCTGTTTTGGAATTTGACACATCGATATTACCCAATGTGCCGGCACCACCAGTTTCAAGGTTAATATCACCTGTTATCGCCGTATTAACAGCTGCAAGCGTACCTATGCCTCCATCACTAGCAGTTAACGTAAGATCAGCCGCTGTAATAGTGCCGGTTCCCTCAATATTGCCGGTCGTCGCCGTCAGTGCAATGCTGTCATTTGCATCACCAAACGATGCATTCACATCCCAGCCTGCACCTGAGGTCAGGTCAATCGTCTGGTTATCTGTTTCTGTAGTAACACCTGAAAGAGTAATCGCTGATGCACCTGTATCAACTACTGTAATATTGCCAGCAGCCGCTGCCCCGCTAGTGGTCACGTTGAGCGTACCGCCATCAAGGTCTGTATTAATATCAATAAGCCCATCAGCATTAACAGTTAATACACCGCTGGTTGAAATCGTACCCGGCGAACCGGCATCCGTAATGTCATAATCAAATGAGCCGGGAGCCGCTTCCGTCGTCGTCAAATTAATAGCACCATTGCCTGCGCTAATTGCTTCCTGGATATCAATGCCGGCTTCTGCTGAATTTAATGTTACCGTGTTATCAACAGCACTAAGGCCGGTAATCGTACCTGCCCCACCAATCACACTGCCAACGATCAAATCACTGCCTGTATAAGCGCTATTGATTACGATACTGCCTGCGCTTGAATTTGCGGCAATAGTCGCTGCATTGCTTGCGACATTAATATTGCCCGTAGCCTGCATCGCCAGGGCTGTAGCTGTGATAGTGTTTGTGCCAGCAGCATCATTAATATCTCCGCCTGTAGCCCTTAACACCAGGGTATCCGTTGCATCAGCAATTACAGCAGCATCAATGTCCCAGCTATTGGCGCTGATATCGATAGTTTGTGCATTGCCATTTGTGGTGATAGAGACATCGGAGGCAATTAAATCATTTCCTTCAACAACCGTGATGTCACCGGTATCACTGGTCGTTGTCAGATTCACGGTACTTGTATTTACAGTAGCGGTTACCACATCAATGGCTGATTCTGCACTTATCGTCAAACCTGCACTTGAAATAACGCCCGTTCCACTGACTGCATAATCACCCGTTGTGCCGCTATCACTTGCAGTAATTGCCACAGTCGAAGCACCGGCATTCACTGCTTGTGTAATATTGAATCCGGCATCAACTGAGTTTAGCGTTATAGTCTGGTCAGTGGTTGTAATACCACTGACTGCACCAGCTGTACCTATTTCAACATCACCCGCTGAATAGGTACTATCGATTTTAATAGTACCTGTACTTGATGTGGCAGATAACAGTGGCGCATCAGTATTAACATCTATAGAACCAATAGCATCAAATGAGACTTCAGCAGCAGTGATAATATCAGCAGCGGCACCAGCAGTTATTGAACCTCCCGTTATTACACCGTTTGTTCTCGTCGTAGCACTAAAAGTACCACCACCTAATGAAATAAGACCATTTATAAAAATATCTGCTGTTGACTCAGCGCCTGCCGTAGGTGTTGCTCCTGCATCACCTGCAGACAACACAAGGTTGATACCATCACCTGCGACATTAATATCATTATTAATAATAATGTCATCACCTGCCAACAATGTAAGCGTTGAGGTGGTGCCACTACTATTGGTTCCATTAATTGATCTGTTATCAATGGTGATGTCATCGTTGGCCTGAATCAGAACATCGGTACCGGCAAAAAGCACTGACTCAATAGTACCGTCATCAACATTACAGTTTGTACAAACTGTATCAGCAAATTCATCAATCGAAGTCAGCACATCAGAACCGTTATTTACAACGGTGACATTATCGGGATCAAGCAGCAATAAACCGTTTGCGCCATTAACTGCTGATAAATTAACAAAACCAGAAAAATCTAACGACTGTTTGCCAGAGACCTCGGCAAAACCACCATCACCAAACAGGTTGCCGCCGGTTGCAGAAATGTCACCATAAAATTGCGTTACTTCATCTGACCAGACAATTATCTTGCCGCCATCACCTGTCTGAATAGCATCAGCATTTAAATTGACATTAGCTGTTACCAGGGTTCGAGTTGCATTCTGTATTGCTGCATTCTTACCCTGATAATCACCACCAATTAAAATTTCGCCGCCACCGGTCAAACCCGATGCATCAATACTGGATTGATCAAACAAACCGACACGATTGCCCAGTACATGAACGGTCCCACCCACACCGTTATCAGCAGATGCACTTATTAAAGACTGTCCCTGCAAAAAAGTATCATTTGAAGACTGTAGTGTAACGCTGCCACCGTCACCTTCAGTTGCAGAAGCATCAATCAAACCACTGTGGGCAATATTTTCGGCTGTTACAACTATCTCACCTGCTTCGGCACCAGACACATCCAGCGTGCCACTATTGCTGATATCACCCGATGGCCCCGCAAGCATTATGACCCCACCTTCATTAATAACGCGTGTTGCTTTTATAATGCCGGTGTTATTGACCACATTGGTAAACACGTCACGCGCAACCTGGCCACTGATTAGAACATCGCCACCTTCGGCAACTATTTCACCAGTATTCTTAATTGCCTCATCAAGTGCCTGCGCATTTTCCAGGACTTCACCACTAACACTGAGCTGGAGCATGCCATCGCCAGTAAAATCAAGGGTCGCTGATTTCGCCACTGCCAGATTGACTGAGCCAACGGTTGCCAGAATCTGGCCTTCGTTAACGACACCGGTATCACTGACCAGCGAAACACCACCGGTTGATGCCGATATAATACCCTGATTAACAATCTTGCCGTCTATCATACCCATGGATTCAAAGGCATAATCGCCCGCCATAAAACGACTGGAATCTATATTAAGATTAGTTGCGAACAGGCCATTGACCTGTATATTCGCGCCCTCACCAAACAGCATACCATTTGGATTCATTAAGAAAACCAGGCCATTTGCTTCAATGGAACTGTAAATTTCAGAGGGCAAAACATCGTTGATACGATTTAATACAGCAGATGTAGAAGTGGGTTGAGAAAATTGAACCAGTTCATTAGCGTTGACATTAAAACTCTGCCAGTCGACGACTAAATTATTGCTTAACTGCTGAACCTGTGTGACCGATGAAGAAGGGGTTGTGATGTTTCCCTGACCTGCAACAATTGCACCACCTTGCGGTGCCGCAATTACAGGCAGACTGGTTAATACAGAAGACAAAAGTAACCCACAGGTTATATCAGTAAAACTAAGCCTTCCTATTCGAAACCACTGTTTAGTGAAAATAAGCTTCATATCAACACCCATTCCCTAATCGCAAAATATACATCAGACCTAACCCGTATAGCTAAAGGTCAGATAAAACTGGACATCATCAACAGCCTCAACACCACCGGTAGCTGAATTTGGAATTTCCAGAGCACTGAATGGTTTGCCTATATCCAGTCTCAATTGCATTTGCCCGGGTAATAATAATTGTGCTGCTACGCCATAACCGGAAATATTGACATCTCCCTCATCATCAGTGGCATCATTATTCCTACCCTTTACATAATCCGCAAACACGGAAAGCTGTAAAATTTCACCCCACTTCCAGCCATCAAATGCTTTAACATCATAGAAAAAAGGCGCATTGAAACTCCAGTCTACCGATACAAACAGGCTGCTATCTCGCAAAGCAACTGATGGCGCAAATGCCCTTACATTATTCGGCCCACCTAAACCGGACTGTTCAACAGGCACCAGCAGATCATCAGAATATTGTCCTGAAAAACGCAGCAACACATTCTGATATTTATCAATTAACTGCAAACGAGCCACATTCCAGTTCAGCTTGGCAAAATCACTGCTTGCATTATCACCCGACTCTCCCTTTCGACCTGAATCAGACGCATCCTCCTCACCAGTTGATCCCAGAAAGTCATCCATGCCATGGGTATATTTAATTGTTCCCTGATTAATGCCTTTATATTTTTTATCCAGCATATCAAAACCAAACTCCAGCACTACTGCACCCAGAGTCACTTCATTTAATGTAGTACTGGATAATTTTGTTTCTGCCGCCTTTCTCAAAATATCCAGCTTACCGTATGCATTGCTGACACGACTGCGCAGAAACTGGTGGCTGACAAAAAGATTAGAAGAATCGACCGAACCACTGATGTCAGTAATCTGGAGCCCGCCAACATCATAGGTATTCGTTGAAAACCCAAAACCGACTAATGTGTTATGGCTGATCACAGGTGTTTTATATTTAATGCCACCATACAGATTATTCGTTGGTGAAAATGTCTGCAACAAACTGAGATCAAAGCTATCTGCATTTCCAAATAAATTATTTTCGGTATAACTCAGTGTCAGGCGATTTTCACCTGTCGATTCAGTTCCATAATTGTCCAGACGCACAGAATATTCACGCTGATCTTCTTCCTGAACCTTAATCACCAGGTCAGTTTCACCCGTATTTTGACCAGACTGTAAAACGCCATAAGCAACCAGGCCAGGGTAATCACTAAGTGAAAAAAGGGCATTCTCCAATGACTGTTTGGTCACACTCTTGTCTTCCAGGTGTTTAAAAATATCCTGAATTAATGCCGTCGAATAAGATTTATTATCTTCAACAACAATCCGCCCTAAAACACCTTCCTGTACATGTATATTAACAACGCCATCTTCAATTTTTTGTTGTGGCACATAGGCCTGGGCAATTACAAATCCAGCGCTACGATATAAATCAGTAAGCTGATTAGCCACATCCTGTAACTGACCTATGCTCATTTCCTCACGGAATTTCTTGTTCTTGCGAAGCTCCTTCAGAAACTGTGCATGATCTTTAGCCGCCTTTTCATCGTCATCATACAAAGATTCCTTGAGACGTCTGGCTATCTCAGCCATATCACCCTCAGTCAAGCCATGCTCGTTCATCGCATCGATGGTCTGCATTTCTAGCCTGAGTTTTTCTACAAAAGTATCAACTCGTTGCTGTGAGATATTAAATTTAGGCCACTCATTGACTCCCGTAACATGAAATTTTCTCACATAGACACGAGGTCCTGCCTCCACACCCAGCGGGCGCTGATAGACGGGAGGAACATCTAAAACAGTATTGATATCACGATGAATAAGCTGTTCAAGCTTAGGATTGATATCACCCGGATTCAGAGAGGTGGCTTGCGGCGCGGTATCGACAGTATCATCTATTGGCGATGCCTGTGCACAATCGACAATAATCAAAGTAATAAAAAAACTAAAAGCCAGGGTACGAATCAAAAAATAAAAATCCGACTTAATAGCCACATCAAACTGAATATTTGACACATACATATGAACAACAATACCCAATGATAATCCTTTTTTAAAATTTATAGCTTTTTCTTGTTCTTAATTAACCATCAAATAATTGAACAATCAAAAAAACAAAGCTCATTATAATGCAAAATCACAGCATATAATTAATGATGTTCACATTATATGTGTAAATTTAAACCTATTTAGCCAATAAGTCATTCAATAAATTTACACAAACACTCCCTCCTTTAACCATCTGAAATTAATTATGAAAAAACGACTTATAAAAAAACAATATATACAGACCCCGAAAAACCTTCTTATACGTCGCACCTTACTTACTGAAAATCGTGGCTATCTACACCCGTAGAACTCAGTAACAAATGTGAGATAACATAAAAAAACATAATAATTTAAACAGGGTCCTCATAAATGAGAAAAGCTATTATTTGCATTCTAGGGCCGAGATTTACACAAAAACACTAGAATCTCTAATCATTATTATCGTATCTTGTCAAGATCTGTTTAAGCTTTATTAACGATACATTGACAAAGATCAAGCAATATCTATTACCATTTGAACTCTTGGGTTTATTCTGTGATTATCGCAACTAGGAAAAATAATAAAATTAATAGGGAATCAAGATTATTAGTTGTTAACAACAAAACAAACATCTGGTATCCGGACCAGAGGATGAGGATAAGTATATGAAAAGAATGAATATTATTAAGTTTTTGAGGGTTGGAGGCATAGCGCTAGCGACAGGCTATTTTTCCATGTTTTCGGGTTTTGCGCAGGCTGGCGATATCGCAGGTAGTGTGCATGACTTCTCAGATGGCGTGTATGCAGATACCAGCACATACACGTGGAATACAAACAATGAGCTGTGTACCGTGTGTCATACCCCGCATGCTGCTGACACTACTGTAAGCGTTGCTCCATTATGGGATCGTACACTTACAACTACTACATATGATCTGTACGACACCTCTACAACATTTGATGGCGTAGCAACCATTGCACAGCCAAATGGCATATCTAAACTATGTCTATCCTGTCATGATGGTTCAATCGCTCTTGATTCCTTTGGTGGTGTAGTCGGTACTGGTGACACCGTTAATGATATGAATGGCGGTAGCAGAAACATTGGTGAAGATGATGGCGCCGGCAATGGCTTCCTGAACAATGACCACCCTGTTTCGTTCGAGTACACTGAGGACACAGTTGACCCTGGTATGTTTGCGAGTACTACTGGCGGTATTACAATCGGTAGTGGTGCACGCACCAAGACTGGTACACTGGCTGAGATGATGCTGACAAATGACGCTGGCACATTGACCGTTGAATGTACATCCTGTCATGACGTACACAATAACTATGTAGGTACTGACGGTACCAGATTGCTGAAAGTCAATCTGACGGGCAGTGCTCTTTGCCTGACCTGTCACAACAAATAATTGTTTGACAGATGAAAACAGGCCTCTATTAAGAGGCCTGTTTTTTTGGTTACAGCTTTCTTTGACAGCAACTAATTACATATAACCACTTACAATAAAATTTAACTAAAACACGATCACACTAACTACCTGACAACAATCTTTCTTCTTAGAAATATTTATAAATCATACAATTTTTTTGAAATATAATAATTACTGCAAGACAGCGACAAAGCAGTAAGCTAAACTTTAATAACGATTAATCTGATTAAGTTGTAAAAGATACCATGCTAAGTAAATCATTAAAGTTTTTCTCAATTTTGTTACTCACCCAGTTTCTAGTTGCCTGTGGTGGCACCCCCAAAAAAACCACAGAATTTATTTTTTACCCGCCCCCACCTAGCGCACCCAAAATCCAGTATTTAACCAGTTTTTCCGGCGCAGATGACCTCGTTGAAAAAACAAGCGGTTTTAGTGATTTTATTCTTGGTGATGAGGCAATGGCTACATCCAGGGTAAGAAAAGCCTATGGCGTAGCCATAAAGGACGGCATTATTTACCTGGTCGATATTCGAGGCGCTGGTTTTGCTACCTTCGACCTTAACAAGAAAGAATTTAAGCAGGTACGCGGTACATTCGATGGCCGAATGGTCAAGCCCATCAATATCTTTGTCGATGACAAAAGCCATAGATATATAACCGACATGAAAAGGAAGTTGGTCGTTGTTTTTGATGAAAAAAATGAATTTGTAAGAACGCTCGGTGAAGATGACGACCTCAGGCCCTCTGATGTACTGGTAGTCGATGAAAGGGTGTTTATTTCAGATATCAATCATAATGTCATCCAGGTTTATAATAAAAATACCGGTGAAAAACTCTACACCATCGGTGAAAACAAGAATGAAGACACTGAAGGCCGCTTATATATCCCAACCAATATGGCCCTGAGTCCGGACAATCACCTGTACGTCAGTGCAACCATGAATTTCAATATCCAGGAGTACACCCTCGAGGGCGAATTCATCAGGAGCATTGGCAAGGTCGGCAACCGGGTTGGCAACCTCACCCGACCCAAGGGCATTGATATAGACAAAGACGGCAACATCTATGTCGTCGATGCTTCGTTCAGCAATGTTCAAATTTTTAACAAGGAAGCTGAAATCTTAATGTATTTTGGTGAGGCCGGTGGATACCCGCATAACATCAACCTCCCTGCCAAAGTCGTCATCGATTATGACAATGTTTCCTACTTCCAGAAATATGCCAAACCAGGCTTTGAACTCGAATACCTGATCCTGGTCACCAGCCAGTTCGGCAGGAGCATGCTGAATGTTTATGGCTTTGGTCACATGGAGGAAGAACCAGACGTTGCTAACCCCGATGAAAATAAACCTGATGAAATAAAACCTGATGTTGTTAACCAGTAAGCGTTCATCAGGGAATAAACAGAAAGGAGATCTGTCTTTACACAAGCATTTAGCAATACTGGGATACGCTTTTATCTGCTGCCTGTGCAATACGACACAGGCAGCAGAAATTGCACCCTTTAAAGTCACAGATGTCGGCGGCTTATTCTCAATAACATCTCAAACAGCCAAACAGAAATCGGTTTCTTCAGATGGCACCTCACACACATCGGATAGCCAGTATTGGCAGGAAAAATTGTCTCTTAATATGGACAGCTATGCTTATCATCCAAACTTCCTGAAAATGGACTTTAGTGCCGGTCTGCTTTTCAACCAGAAAACGCGTGATTCTTCTGATGAAGAAAACAGTCGTGTGGCTGATCTTTCTGCAAAATTTAACTTTTTACACAAAAAACCTACGCCTGTTTCTCTTTTTTATAAGCAGACAAATACCTACACACCAACGGGTCTAACAGATAGCTATTTACTGGAACGAATAGAATATGGCGCCAATCTGGGTCTGTACCAGCCATTGTCACCTGTCAACACGCAGCTTTCTGCCTCAAGAACAACCAGTTATGGCAAAAATAATATTCAGGTTACAGATGAAGTAAATGAACGAGTCAAACTGGACATGAAGTATTCTTATGGATCCTCTTTAGCTTATATAGGCCTAAGCCATCAAATTAATAACAGTATGTCAAAATCGGGTAGCCTGGCCCTACCCATTACAGCAAGAGAAACCAGCTCTTCAACGACAGGACTAAAAACAAGAAACGGGTTTGGATCTGAAAATCAGCTTCGGCTGGAAACCAATGCAGAATACAGTAAACAGGATGAATTCCCAGAAAGAGAGACATGGTTTTTCAGGCCCAGACTTAACTGGACACACAATAAACGCTTTAGCTCGTATTACACTTACTCAACCTATCATACAGATGAACAGGGCATGGAAACTGAAAATAATAAAACAACAGCCCAGTTAAGATATTCCGGAGACAACATGCTGAGCGGCAACGTTGGTCTCTCTCACGGCACTAACAAATCCACCGATATTAAGTCAGAAAGCACGGGCGCAAACCTCGGTGTTTCAAAGAAAATACCCGTTTCCTACGGCCAATATTCACTCACCTATAATGCTAACATGAATATCCTGGATCAGGCCTCTGCAACCGATTTATTTCCCATCTATGATGATCAATATATTCTCACTGGCATTACCCAGGTAACCATCAACCGGGATTACATTGACACTACGACCATTATTGTAACAAACCTGACTCAAACCCAGACATATGTTGAGGGTACGGACTATACGATTACAACTGTTGGCGACCAGACGCTAATAGAACGATTGATCACAGGTAACATTGTAGATGGCCAGAGCGTTTTAATCGATTATAGTTACCAGACAGGCGGCACCTATAAAAAACAGCAACTGTCACAAAATTTTAATTTTGGGTTAGACATCGGCAAGTACTATGACCTTTCTGTCAGGCTATATAAGACTGACGATAAACTCAAGGAAGGTATCCCCGTTATTGGATTAAATTCATCGGATGGTGTGAAACTGCAACTACGTGCTGACAGACCACTGAAAAAAGGTTTAACTGTCGGTGGTGAAATACAGGCGCAGCAGCATAACGAAGAAACAAGCCCCTACAACAGAAAAAGCGTTAGCGCTTTCATTAACACACCGTTATACGACAAAGCCAAGCTAAGACTAAGTGCAGGATTAATTAAAAGGGATAATGAAAATTCAGATGAAGATGTTAATACAAAAACATTGGGCGCACGTATAGGTGCCCGGCCATGGACAAGAGTCAGCATGATCTTTGAATCCAATTATTCAAAAAACACCGGCGGCTCAATCAAACGTACAATGCTTGATAATAACCTGAATTTTTACTGGGATTACAGGAAACTTCATTATAAAGCTACTGTCAAATATTCGATCGAGGAACAGGGAATTTATGAGCGCGATGATTTATCCATTTTCATGCGCCTTACAAGACCGTTTTAATCAATGAAATTATTCTCAGACAAAAAAGTTTATAGCTGGTTAATATGGTTAATGGCCCTGTTGCTGATAACTAGCTGTAGCCAGCACAATACATCAAGCGAAAAAAAACCAGTAGAACCTATATTCTGGCCATCAAAACCTGCCAGGCCCATGATTCAGTATGTTGGATCATTCAGCAATGCCGCCGATCTTAAAATCAGCCGCAGTTTATGGCGTCGTTTTGTTGATTTTTTTGCCGGTGAAAAAAGCACGAGTCTTGTTAAACCTATGGCTATCGTAAAAGACAAGGAAGGCGTTATTTACGTAGCCGACCCCGGCGCCAGGGGCATACATCGATTTGATCCGGTCAATCAGTCTTATGCACTAATAATAAGAAAAAATAATCGCCCCCTGCTCTCCCCAATTGGGCTAGTACTGGATGATCAATCTAACCTGATTATTTCAGATTCCAAGCTGGCCAAATTGTATAAGGTCAACAAGGGCGAGATAATCGCTAATGAATTCATTACCAAAGCCACATTTAAACAACCCACAGGTATGGTCGCCGGTGGCAATAATGATTTTTATGTGACCGACACTTCCGAGCATAAAATACTGAATCTAAATTTCAACGGCGAATTAATCAAAGAATTTGGCCAAAGAGGTACTGGCAACGGCGAATTTAATTACCCAACTATGATCCACTTTAATAAAGATCAGTTGCTGGTATCCGATACATTAAATTTCCGTATTCAAAAACTGGATGCACAGGGGAAATTTCTAGCTAAATTTGGTGAGCAAGGTGATGCCACCGGCTACCAGTCCAGGTCCAAGGGCATTGCTACTGATATGAACCAGAATATATATGTGGTTGATGGTCTTTTCCACACCGTGCAGATTTTTGAAAATACCGGCAATTTCCTGCTCAACTTCGGCGAACAGGGCCAGGCCCCCGGACAATTCTGGTTGCCAGTTGGTATATATATAGATAATCAGCAAACCATTTATGTCACTGATACATACAACCAAAGAATACAGATGTTTCGTTTTCTGGGAGCTAAATTATGAGGCTACTAACACTTATATCTGGACTGACCGCTATTGTCATTTCTGGCAGCCTGATGGCCCTTGGCGCAGGCAACATTGCTGCCACAAAACATAACCTCTCATCCACTAGCGCCGCGGCAATCAAGGCAACCGATGGTCAGACGCAAATTTGTGTTTTCTGCCACACACCCCATAACTCAAACCCTATTGCCCCACTCTGGAACAAAAGTTCAAACGGCAATACATACATACCTTACGATAGCTCAACCTTTAGTATCGCCACACCCGGCCAGCCTACAGGCTCATCATTGTTGTGCCTGAGCTGCCACGATGGCACCCTTGCACTCGGTGAGATATACAACGATACCGATGTCACAATGACAGATTTAACCATGCCTGCTGGTGTCACCAATCTGGGTGAAGGCACTAACGACTTGAGCAATGATCATCCGGTATCGTTTGATTACGCCACTGCAGCGGGGCTTAATAGCGAGCTAAAAACCGTGGCTGCTGTAAATTCCGACCCAGATGTTCATTTAGATGGTTCTGGCCTGGTGCAATGTACCAGTTGTCATGATCCCCATACCGATGCCGTTCCAAAATTCCTCGTGAAATCAAACACCGCTTCGGCCTTGTGTATTACCTGTCACACCAAGGCCTACTGGGATGATACTAATGTCTCTCATAGAGTCTCAACAGCAACCTGGAATTCTGTCGCTCCTGACCCCTGGTTTCATACCGAAGAGACCACGGTGGCCAATAACGCCTGTGAAAACTGCCACAGCCCGCATACCGCAGGCAACCCGGAGCGCATCCTGAATTATGCGGCTGAAGAACAGATCTGCCTTGCCTGTCACAATAGTAACGTAGCCACTCTTGACATCGAAGCTGAGTTCGCCAAAGCCAGCACCCATCCAATCTACACTTATTCAGGTACAGGTGACCATGATGCAGCGGAAGATGATGGCATCGATGATAACGTAGTCGATAATCGGCACGTTGTCTGTTTCGATTGCCACAACCCTCACGGTGTCCAGGCAATTGGCACCGTCGCTGGCAAATCGGGTCCATTGAATGGTGCCAAGGGTGTGGATATTGATGGTGCAGACATCGAACCGGTTGACTATCCCCATCAGGTTTGCTTCCGCTGTCATGGCGATAGCACGGGCAAACCCGCACAATTGACCCTTCGACGTCTTGATGCAGATAGAGATCCGACCAATGTACGACTGGAATTTAACCCAGCCAGCAGTGCATCCTATCATCCGGTCTCTTCTGCCATTGGTGGTCCTCTGGCTACTGACAGGGTGCCAAGCCTGATTGCTGGAGTCCCCTTAGCGCTTGGCGGCACAACCGGGGCCACTGGCTCTGGCACTACAATAAGCTGCCTGGACTGTCATAATAACGACCAGAATCCAAGAAATGGTGCGGCTGGCACCGGCCCCAACGGACCTCATGGTTCAGCCTGGCCTCCAATACTGGAAAGACAATATGAGAAAGCAGACCGAGTCGCTTATGTAGCCTCTGATTATGCCATGTGTTATAAGTGCCACGATGAGGCAGTAATTACGGGCAATGACGGTAACTGGGCTGTGAACACATTTATGCGTCATAACTTTCATATCACGGGCGCCGGAGCAGCCTTCGGTGTTGGTCTGAATACCCCCTGTAATCTCTGCCACGACCCCCACGGCAGCGTCCGCTTCGACCGGTTGATTAATTATGACACTACTAATCCTGTTGAACCGGTTGCAAGCCCCACAGGAGCGTTTGCTGACAAATTTTATTTTGCGACTGACGGTGATAATACACAGTGCACCCTCTCCTGCCACGGTCAGGATCATCCGCCCTGTGGCTATCAACGATCTACTGGCACCATATGTGGTCAATGCATGGGCATGGGTGGGGGTGCATGCACTGCTCTTCCTCCACCATAAATCATTTGAGAATGCTTACCTCGTTCCCACGCTCCGCGTGGGAACGCATTCTATTTCAAGTGCCAGAGTCGATGGCTTTTCGACCCTGGCAACTTATGCATAAACGCAGCAAAAAATTATACATTTTTGTTAATTTAGAATTAAAAAACTCCTCATAAAAAGATTTCTATTTGCTAATCCATAAATATTAGGGATAAAAATTGAAACCAAATATATATTATTTTATATCAGTTATCACAGGCGGGACGTTGATGGCGTGCGAATTACTTTCGGCACGATTAATCTCACCTTATTTTGGTAATTCGTTATATGTTTGGGCAGCCATCATTGGTACAACCATGATTGGGTTAGCAGTGGGTTATTTTTTAGCCGGTTATTTTTCAGAAAGAGGCATTTCCAAAAAGGCACTCATGATTGCATTAGCCGCTATTTCTGCATTCGTATTTGTATTACCCTATTTTTCTTCTTTTATACAAACCATATTTTTAGATTTTGAAATTAGAACCGGGATTATTATCTCCACACTAATTTTTAATTTTCCTTTATACGTGCTATTTGGATTATTTTCCCCCTTAATTATCGATATAATTACAGCAGCAACAGAGGACACAGGGAGATTTGCAGGTCATATTTATGGCATTTCCACCTTGAGTGGAGTCGGGTTTATTTTATTAGCTGGTCTTTATTTTTTACCCGAAGTGGGAACAAAGCTATCGCTCTTCTTTTGCGCTTCATTGTTATCTGTAGCTACGATTTTATTTTATATAGTAGATTATAGACATGAAAAATAAACTACTATTAGCAGCCATTGCTGAAGGCTCCCTACTGGTTGGAATGGAGTTGATGTATGCTCAATTGGCACATCCTTTTTATGGCCAATCATATTATGTATGGTTGGTTATGCTAGCTATTACCATGCTAGGTTCAGGTATTGGTTATATTGCAGGAGGTCAATTAACAAGGTTTCCAGATTCGAAAATAAAACTAATTGTTTCCGTATGTTTGGTTTTTATAGGACTTTATTTTTTACTAATTTTTGGTTTTAACGAGTTCCTTTCAGTCAAGCTTCAGGGTTTTTCGTTATTCACTGCACTAATTTATCATTCATTACTTGTTTTGTTAGTTCCAGTAATTTTGATTACATTGAACTCCCCGATCATAGTTAAGTATTACTCATTGCATGTTGCAAACAGTGGGAAATCATCAGGCACTGTGTTTTTTTCATCGACCATTGGAGGGGTAATTTCAATTTATGCATTGGCATTTTTTATATTACCAGCATTTGATTTAATTGGTATTTTGCATTCATTAGGATTACTGGTTCTTGTTATTTCAGTCCTGTTTTTAATGCAAAGCTCTTCTTATACCTTGTTGGCAGCGAATGTGATTATTTTTATGCTGGTTTATTTTGGAGTTGCAAAAAATCAAAATGAGATTACAGATACATACAACACTAAAGTCTTATACCGCAATCATGGAATCATGGGAGAGTTAGAAATAAGAGATGAGTATGGTGAAGCACGATACATCTCATTAAATAGAATGAATCAATCTGCTATTGATATAAAGTTTTCATCTTCACTTTGGACATACCCATATCGTGTATTAACTTACGCATCGGTAAAACCTGCTCGGTCAGATGTTCTTGTCGCAGGTTATGGCGGTGGTGTTTTGATAAATTTACTTATCGAACTTGGTTTTGCTGTTGACTGTGTTGAATTTGATAGTCGAATGTACCCCGTTTCAAGAAAGTATTTGAATGCTAACGATGCTTTTAATTTAAAAGTTGATGATTTCAGACACCATATCAATGTTACTAATAAAAAATATGATTTAATCATATTGGATTTGAGCAGAGGGGAAAGTATTCCAGCGAATGTATATACCGTCGAGTCATTTCGAAGGATTCTGGAATTGTTGAATCCGGGCGGCTTCGTTATTTTACACTATTTTAGCGATATACCCGGAATGAAAAAGAATGCCCTTTACTCATTGATGAAAACAATGGATCAATCGGGTGCTTTTTTTGCATTAGCAAAGAAAAATGAAGGCGACCAAAGTCCTGAGCAATTACTATTCATGTCTAATGACCCTCAAATTATTGTTGATAGAGGTTTAAGAATTCCAAAGAGAGTTGTTACGAGATACAACATTCCTTATAACAATTTTATGCTAACAGACATAGATTATTCATCTGGCCAGATACTGACTGATGATAAAAACAACCTCGAAAAGATTCAACTGGATGGTATAGTTGGTATTCGTAAAGAACGTACGCCAAGGCTGTAACTTTTTCTGTGTAACTGCCGCGTTTATTGCACACTACTAAACCCGAATCAGACTTTGATAGGATAAATGCGGGTTAACAATCTAACAACATCTGGAATTTTGATGCACCATACGCATCCTATAACTACTCCTACTTTAACGCACTAAGATACTCAGCCAGCGCACGAATCTGGTCATCCGTCATATGATTGAGCACTCGCTCCATCAAATTAAACTGATCAGCCTCGCGAACATCTTGTTGTATATCCTTGAGTGATTTATATAAATAGGCCTTATTTTGCCCACCTATAACAGCGGTCTTGGAAATAAATATTTTATCATTCCTGTTTTCATCATTATGGCAAAATCTGCAATTGTATTTGGCAAAAATCGCCTTACCAATTTCACCTTCCGCCGTAATAATTCCATCACCCGCCATCATTGGCAAGCCCGAATAAAAAGCAGTAATATCCGCAATATCTTCCGCACTGGGACGAACCTTGTTAATCACTTTCTTCATTACAATATCGTAGCGCTCACCACGGTTGTAGTGCATGGCGTTTCTATAAAGAAAGTCCTGGTTCTGGCCATTGAGCCTGGGAACGATGGGATCAGCGGTTTTACCATCAAAGCCGTGGCATTGCGCACAAACCTCTGCCTTTATCATGCCCACTTCTGGATCACCCTTTGCATACAAGACGAATGGAATCGTGAGCAACAATAACAATGAGCCAATTTTTTTTATCATTTCATATAACTAAATCTATTTGTAAGCAAAGCAATAGATACTCTTAAGCTTACGGAATAAACGTACCCGTACTCCTGATCAGGCTAATAATTTCAATGGTTGATTTTTCCATAATGTTGATCGCATCTTTATATTTATGTGCATCTGCCAGCTGTTCTGCATCTTTGCGCAGTTCTTTGGCTGTCTTAATACCGTCCTTCATGCTCAGGGAAAAGTTGTCATCAGCTTGTGATATATACATCTCAAGCAACATCATATGCGTATCATTTCTGTCAACTTCATAATCATATTCTTCATGGGCATTTGCGAATTTCAGCGATCTGGTCAAGGTGTCACCAGTACGCATATTAGCAATTTCAACTTTAATAATTTTTAACACCTTGCCAAGGCCTGTTATAGCAGAGTCATATTGCCCCTGAAAAAATAACTTATCGGTTTCTGCCAGTTTTTGAGCGAGACCTTTAAGCATGAATGCCAACTCATCATGCTTACCTTTTTCATCACCAATTCTTTCCATTGCCTCCATTAAGGCATTAGCACTTTTTCTTAAAGATTCATAATGATTCTTGCTTCTCTTTTTAACTTTGGCCCCTTTTAAATTAGCAAATTCAACCGCATCAACCAGTGCTGCTCTTGACTTCTTTATCAATGCATTTGTTTTTTGAAAATTGCCTGCATTATATGCATCAACAGCTTCGTCATAGAGTGATTTTGCAAACCGGTAATACTGCACAGCCGCATCACTATGACTATCCAGCACCTGTTTGCTAAGGGCTGAACGATCTAGCAGGTTGGAAACTGATTTCAGCTTGTTCTCTAGCTCAGTGCTCTTTTCTGACGCACTGGCCATTGTTGTAATTACTGTCAAAAACACCAGGGCGAATACTTTTATATATTTTTTCATAATTCTCTCATTCTATTGAGTGATGAAGATATTGTTTATTTTATCTTTATGGCCACTTCCATTTTGTTTTCTTGATTTCTTTCGCAGCTTTCTTTTGAGAATGGCAGGCGGTACACCTTGAAAGCGGGAACGCCACCTTACCGTGACAGACACCACACTGTTGCCCCATCAAATTTTTCGCCATGCTCATTTTATTAGCGCCCTTCATGGGAATAAAAATATCCGGGTGACAGTTGGTGCAGTCAAGATGCTGTGTATGCTGCTTGTGAGGAAACAACACGTTCGGCATAGATCCCTTCACTTCCCTGATAATATTCATATCCATGACCAGCGCCTCTGCTTTTGGATCTTCCAGGCTACTACGTGGCTTAATTTTACCGGTATTCAGTGCCTTGACCCAATCGACCGCATTGCCACCCTTGGCTTTTGGTAAATCCTTAAAAGCCTGTTGCGGGTTTTGCAATACTTTTACGCCCGGGCCTGCGGGGTCGTGAATACCATCATCTTTTAAGCTTTTACTCTTCACCTTCCTGCTTTTTAGCAGGCGATTGAACAAATTCGCATCTTCTGCCGGTTTTGGCTCGCCCTCTTTTGCTTTTACGGGCTTCTTAGCCTCAGCCACATTCTTTTCTGGCTGCCGTGGCTCTGCTACTGGTTTTGGTGCATCGCTAGCGACAGCGGCTTCAACCGTGCTTGGTGTTGAATTACAGCCGTAGGATGCAAGACAGATCACGACCAAATTGAAAATCAATCTTAATTGCTTAGCAGATATAAACATAAATATTACTCCGCCTTTTGATTGGGGTTTAAATCTACATTCAACAGCTTCTGCAAGGAGCTACGCTCTACGCGTGTCATCACATCGGTCCTGCCTGAATGGCATAAAT
>JAPHSZ010000036.1 GCA_026196545.1 Gammaproteobacteria bacterium | reverse complement strand
GATCAGGGTGTAACGCGGCCCGCACTGCGTGCAGTTGATGAATGGATAACGGTAACGCCGGTCAGCGGGGTCGTTCAATTCACGCAGACAATCATCACAAAGAAAAAGATCGGCGGGCAGGTTGATGTTTGCGTTTCCATGGCTCTGGCTTTCCTTAATACTAAAAGCATCAAACTCGCCGACAATAGTTAACTCATCAGATTCAAGTTTGGGCCTGGCCAGTGGTGGTTTATTATCAAAAATATCACTTAGAAAGTTTTCAATGTTCTGGATTTTTCCCTGCACAAAAATCTCAACCACACCGACACAATTTCGAACCCAGCCAACTAGTTCATGTGCTAACGCCAGTCGGTAAATAAAAGGCCGAAAGCCAACGCCCTGAACCTGGCCGGATAATAAAATTCTTCTGGCGGTTAAGGCAGGGTAACTTTGTTGTTTATTGTGCCGACTCACGCATTCCACCCGCCCACCAGATTCGACAGGCACCTTCGTCGGAGACCATACATGGGCCAATCGGGCTTCTCGGTACGCAGGCCTTGCCAAACAACTTGCATTGATTGGGATAAATTTTTCCGAGCACGACCTGCGCGCAGTCACAACCCGGTGGCATTTTACCGGCGCGCCTGCGGGCAGCGTCGGCGTAAGAAGGGAACAGTTTTCTGGCATCATGCGCGCTGTATTGTTTATCCAGAATATAACCGGACGCCGGGATAATGCCGACACCGCGCCAGTTGGCATCGTAAATATTCATGGCTTTTTTCAAGTGCGCCTGCGCGGATTTATTGCCGCCGGGTTTGACCAGTTCAGAGTAACAGTTGTCCAGAAAATAACGGCCTTCATAAAGCTGGCGCAAAACAGAATACATCGCCGCGAGCAGGCTTTCGGGTTTGAAGCCGGCGACCGCCGCCGGGATGTTGTGCTCGGTAACCACAAATTCCCATTCCTCCGGCCCCATGACCGTAGATACATGGCCCGGTGCGATCAGCGCATCGAAACCCGGCTCGCCCGATTCCAGTAACATCGCCACCGCAGGCCAGGTTAAACGACCGGATAATAAAATCGAGAGATTATCGGGCACACCTTCGACAATCATCGCGGCCACTGGGGCGGTGGTGGTTTCAAAACCCGCAGCAAAAAACACCACCGGTTTGTCCAGGTTTTGTTCAGCAATGCTGACCGCTTCAGTCGGTGATGCAATCGGGCGGATATCCGCGCCCTGGGCTTTGGCCTGTTCCAGCGTACGTGCCTGGGCTTTTTTTACATTTACCGGCACGCGCAACATATCACCAAAGGCAACCAGAATAATGTCTTCATTTAGTGCCAGCTGGATCGCTTCAAACACATCTTCTTCCGGGCAAACACAAACCGGGCAACCGGGGCCGGGGATCAGCTCGATACAATCAGGCAGGGCCTTGCGCAGACCCGCCATGGTGATCGAACGCTCGTGACCGCCGCAGACATTCATGATTTTTACTTTGCCTTTATGTGGCAATTCGTGAATACGTTGCAGCCATTGTTTTGCGCTAACCGTCATTAATCTGTGCCATATTCATGATGGTGATGATGCGTGTGTAGCACAGGGTGTTGTTCAAGGTATTTTTTTCGCGCTTTAATCTGCTGATTGATCCAGTCGATCCATTGAGACATGCCGGATTTATCTTTGGCAGACACTTCGATAATCGGCGCATCACTGGCAATGTCCTGTAAATAGTTTTTTGCCTTATCGATTTTGAAATCATCCAGTATCGGCAACAGGTCGCTTTTGCTGATCATCACCAGGTCTGCGCTGCGGAACATCACCGGATACTTGGCCGGTTTGTCGTCGCCTTCAGGTACAGATAGCAGCACCACATTCTGGTGCTGGCCGAGATCAAAACTGGCCGGGCAGACCAGGTTGCCGATATTTTCGATAAAGACAATATCAAACTCGGCAAGATCAAGATTGTGCAGGGCCTGATGGATCATGTGTGCATCCAGATGACAGGCACTGCCGGTGGCAATCTGGATCGCCTTGACGCCGTACTGGCGAATACGCTCGGCGTCGTTCTCGGTTTCGAGATCGCCTTCGATGACTGCGATTCTAATATTATCGTCGAGCTGTTGAATGGTGGCTTCGAGCAGGGAAGTTTTGCCTGCACCGGGTGACGACATTAGATTAATCGCCAGTACATTGTGACTGTCAAAGTGTTCACGATTGTGTAAAGCCGTATGATCATTTTCGTGCAGCAGGTTATGCAAAACAGAAACCGCTTCTTTTCCATTTTCAGTTTTTTCCAGCTTGCCGCCGGGACGGATTAAACTTTCATTGCCGTGGGTAATATTGCAGCCGCAGGTATCACACATGTCTATTCTCCAATCGGTTAATGGATTGCTTCTGTCTCTTGCGATTTTTCCAGTTCAACGCTCATCAGCATTAACTCATCACCACTGAGCAGTGTGGTGTGCCAGTCACCACAGTGTTTGCAAATTAGTTTATTCGGCGTGGCATCAGATTCACAACCACAGTGGTTACATTTAACGCGCACCGGTGAAGTTTCAATAATGAGTTCAGCATCCTGTGCCACCGTGCCTGCGCTGGCAATCGGGTAGGCGTTTTTTAATAGCTGCGCGTCGACACCGGATAACGGCCCCATAGTAACAACAATGTTAGCCACGCTCTGCGCGTTGTGTTCAAACGCAACAGCCTCAACCTGTTTCATCAGTGCCTGGCAGATGGATAACTCGTGCATGTTACGGTTCCGCGTCCAACATCTGGTCATAGAGTTCCCAGGCGGTCTGTGCCTCCTGCCGGGAAACTTTCTGGATAGCATATCCAACATGCACAACAATGAAATCATCTACTTCGAGCCTGTTATCCTGCATCATAAACAGGCTGACATCACGTTCAACACCTTTGGCCTCACAATGAGCGGTGAAGCCATCGATAGATTTAATTTGCATGGGTATACCAAGGCACATAACCTAATCCAATATCAAATAATTATATATTCAACCCTATAAAATAAAATAGCAACTTGGTATGTATGAAAAAGGGAAGAATGAAATTTAGTCATAAAAAAGCATGCAAGATGCCGCATAAAACGGTAGAATATCACTCCTTTCTTATATAGCCCGGATTTTTTTCACGAACACACGGGGTATCAGGAAGCCTCGACCACCCTTTGCGATCTACCCCACGAGCTCTGTATATATGACTACCGATATGGTCACTGCCTTTAATCAATTAGCACTTAGTAAACCCCTCCTGAAAGCACTGGATGATGTGGGTTATGAAAAACCCTCCCCCATTCAGGCCGAAACCATCCCTCTATTGCTGGATGGCAGAGACATCATTGGCCAGGCGCAGACGGGCACCGGCAAGACAGCCGCTTTTGCACTGCCGCTGTTGTCCAATCTTGATTCAAACCAAAAAGACCCGCAAATCATGGTGCTGGCACCCACCCGTGAGCTGGCCATTCAGGTGGCAGAGGCCTTCCAGACCTACGCCAAACACATCAAGGGATTCCACGTTTTACCAATTTATGGCGGCCAGGATTACCGTGGCCAGATCCGATCACTGGAACGTGGTGTGCATGTAGTTGTCGGTACACCGGGCCGCGTTATGGACCATATGCGTCGCGGCACCCTCAAGCTAAAAAATCTTAGCGCACTGGTGCTGGACGAAGCTGACGAAATGCTGCGTATGGGCTTTATCGATGATGTCGAATGGATTCTTGAGCAGACACCGGCTAAAAGGCAGATTGCCCTGTTCTCGGCGACCATGCCGACACAGATACGCCGTATCGCCACAAAATACCTGAACAACCCCGAACAGATTACGATCAAGACTAAAACCACCACGGTTGACACGATTCGCCAGCGCTTCTGGCCCGTCAGTGGTACGCACAAACTCGATGCCCTGACCCGTATCCTCGAAGCCGAAGAGTTTGATGCCATGATCATTTTCGTGCGCACCAAAAACTCAACGGTTGAGCTGGCCGAAAAACTTGAAGCTCGTGGTTATGCAGCTGCCGCTATTAATGGCGATATTTTGCAGAAGCAACGTGAACGAACTATTGAGAATTTAAAGAAAAGCAAACTGGACATCCTGGTAGCCACCGATGTCGCCGCTCGCGGCCTCGATGTGCCGCGCATTAGCCACGTTGTTAATTACGATGTGCCACACGATACCGAATCATACGTACATCGTATTGGTCGAACCGGTCGTGCCGGTCGTAAAGGTGATGCTATCCTGTTCGTAGCACCGCGTGAAAAACGTATGTTGCAAGCGATTGAGCGAGCCACCAGGAAAAAGATAGACATCATGGAGCTACCATCAACTGAAATGATCAATGATAAACGAATTGAGAATTTCAAACAGCGCATCACTGATACGCTCGCCAATGAAGACCTTGGCCTGTTCCCGGAAATGATCGAACAATACCAGCAGGAGCACAACGTACCTGCTCAGGAAATTGCCGCGGCGCTGGCAAAATTATTACAGGGCGATACCCCGCTGCTGTTACAGAACAAACCGCAAAAAAAATCCAGGGAAAACTGGGATAAAGATGACAGGTCGTCGGGCAGAAAACCTGCACGTGGCGAACGTGAGCGTAAGCCACGTGACCGTGCCGCAAGAAAAGACGCCCCCGTCGAAGAAGGCATGGATCGATACCGCATTGAAGTCGGCCATAATCACGAAGTCATGCCCGGCAACATCGTCGGCGCTATCGCCAATGAAGCAGAAATAGACAGCAAATATATCGGCCGTATTAACATTCACGACGAATACAGCCTGGTTGACCTGCCCGAAGGCATGCCCAGAGAAATGCTGAATGATTTGAAAAAAGTCTGGGTGTCAGGTCAGCAGTTAAAGATCTCTCTTTTTGAAAAAGAAAAGAAATCTAAAAAATCAGACGTGCGTGGCGCTGGCAAGGGAAAGCCCAAAGACAAATCAAAGCCTAAATCAAAAAAAGGTGGCAAAAAGAAAGTTCGTAAGAATAAGGCCAAACCCTAGTAAACAGGGTTCATTATGTAGTCTTTAGGAAGTGACGTGAGATCGTGGACTTCCCCACCCTGCTCCTGCACAAACAACTCTGCTTTTTCCTTTGTTGCAAAAGGCACGGCCTCAGGTGCGCCCATGCCACCTTCCAGTTTACTGTTGATTACATACCAGGCTTTCTCCATCTCAATCCAGTTGTCTGCGCCGGGGTTGTCCCAGTCGGCATCAGTCATATCGTTGACATAAATAGCGGCGATATTTCTTGGTTCTTCGGGAGACCAGCTAAACGCAATGGTGTCACGCGCTGAGGTAAACCACAGCGGTTCTTCACGATCAGTAAGAATCACCTGACCTTTTGGCCCGCTATGATTAACCACTGTCATCAGGCAATAATAACCGCTGGCATCACGAGTGAGTGTATGCGCAGGCGGCGCTTCAGCAACTGGCGCTTTTTCACAGGCCTGTAATAAAAAAGCAAATAACAATATGGATAATTTATTCATAAAAATTAAAGCTCGCGACGCTGAAACAAATAAAGCGTAATCGACAAGGGCAGTATCATCCATAATATCATCACACCAAGCAGCAGCGCGCTGCTCATGCCCGCAGCACTGGCTACACCCGCAATACCGGCGGCCTGGCTGACGCCATCAAACATGCTCAGATTGAGAATACGGTAGGTATCGGTAGGACTGACCAGCATTAACATCGAAAATAATTGCTGGCCAATTACCTGACTTTCGTCAGCTAACAGGGCACCAAACAAAATTAGATCATAGAGCACAACAAATACCAGCCAAAGACCAATTGCTGTGCCTGCTGCAGTGGCTCTTTCTTTTACCAGCACACTCACCAGGTAGCCTAATGCGATAAAGACAGCACCCAGCAGCATCGAGCTGGCCATCATCGCCGCATAAGCCTGCCAGCCATCCATGCCGCCCTCGCTTAATAGAGACATAATTAGCAGAGCGCCACCGTAACCTGCAAAAATAGCGATGAATAAAATCAGCACATGCCCAAGAAACTTACCCATGATGACCTGCCAGCGTGTCACCGGATAGGTTAATAACAGCATCATGGTGCCACGCTCGAATTCCCCAACCAGTGCATCGAACGATAACATCAGGGCAATCAGTGGAATCAGGTAGACACTCAAACTGGCAAGGCTAATTACGCTAATATCCAGTGCACTGACCTTTACTGATCCGGTGGGTGCCGAACCCAGTAATGACAGAGCCAGGGCAAGTGTTCCCAGCACGATGATGGCCGCTGCAATCCAGCGATTACGCAAACCATCACGCAACTCCTTTAGTGCCAAATTCCACAACATGTTCATGCCTGATCACCATTCATAAAATAACTATAAACCTCATCCAGGCGTGGCGGCGAGATTTGCATATCCTGCACGACATCACCAAGATCAGTAATACGGCGAATTAGCGGCATTTTTTCTTTATTATCACAGCTCAGGGTCAGGCTATGGTTATTCACTTTACTTATATTTACCTGTGAACCCAAACGCTCTGTAACACTGGATACTGCCTCAGGCGCTACAGAAATTTGTACCTGGATAGGCAGTGCAACCTGCTGATAGAGTTCATCGAGCGTACCACAGGCGACCATCACACCCGCCTTCATAATGATAAAACGGTCTGCCCTGGCTTCGACCTCATTCAATGCGTGCGATGAAATTATTGAAGTAGCACCTTCCCTGTGCAGGGCGTCAATCAGCTCATAAAAATGACGACGTAGTGAGGGATCAAGACCCGTGGTAGGTTCATCAAGAAACAATAGCTGTGGATCACCCAGCATCGCCTGAGCCAGACCCAGACGTTGTCGCATGCCTTTTGAATAGGTACCTACGCGTCGCTTTGCGGCATCACCCAGGCCAACCAGCTGCAATAATTTTTCACACTCGGCATCAGATGCACCTTTGAGACGCGCATAAAATGCCAGCACTTCACGGCCCGTCATAGCTTCATAAAAGGCAACGCTTTCTGGAAGATATCCCAAAGTTTTGTGTTGAGCCACAGCGGTACTAAAAGCAGGATTACCACCAAGCACTTCAACCGTACCGGAAGTTGGCCGGGTCAATCCCAGCATTAATTTCATCAGGGTGGTTTTGCCTGCACCGTTATGGCCGACCAGCACCACACACTCACCGGGCTGTATATTTAAATTCACATCACAGACTACAGTTTCATTTCCATACTGTTTATTTACCGCCTGTAACGAAATAACACTGCTATTCGCCGCCTCAACCATCCGATAAGGCCCCACTTGTAACAGAACTAACCTGGGGCGGTAACATCAACGGCGCGCTATCAACCACGCCACCGGGGTGAATACCGGGAAATTCTGATTGTGCCCACTTCAACACCTGTACCGCCGGGCTATTCAATAATAACTTGGCCAGAGGATGACGCCAGACAATCTGGTCAACCAGGTCATTGGGCTTGTAAACCTGGTCAGCAATACCATTATTGTCGATATCAAAGGCAACATTGTCACTCCAGTAATTGCCGAGGCCATCTTTTGACCATTCAATATAACGCGTACCCACGTACTTCACCTGGCTACGGTTATTAATAAATGCATTGGAAAAAATTTCATTTTTTTCTGAGCCTGCGGTGAAATGAATGCCAATCTGGCAATTTTCAAAAGAATTATTATTTATCTGATTAAAATTTGAGTTATAGATAAAAACACACTTCTCCGTATCACCACTGACACGGTTGCCATCAATCACTGAATTGTTCGCAAAATTAAAAAACAGTCCGCGCTCACGGTCGCCCTCTGAAATATTTCCTTTCACTTTTAGATGGTGTGAAAACATTAAGGCATAACCGACATCATTATTGATTGATACATTGTTACTTATTTCACTTTCATTGGTGTACATATAATGAATAGCAAAACGCAAATCGCGCAAACGATTGCCACGAAAAATATTGTCGCGACTTACATTAACAAAAATGCCATCTCGTCCATATCGTATGTCATTGTTCTCGATAATAGAGCCCGGCGTATTCCACAGATAAACACCATTACCGCGATCATTCATCCGAAAATACTGGCTACCCACGATAACATTGTTGCTAACAATAGCCGACTCTGGCCCTTTCAGGTATATACCTATCAGGTTATTTTCAAAATGATTGGAATCGATATGCGCTCGATCACCCTGCTTGGTGATAAAAACCCCGCTGTCCTCGTCCTCCAGAACATTACCGGAATGTTGAATTCTAAGACCTTTGACTAACACATCGGGTGCTGACACGGTGATCACATGTGATGTGCCTTCACCATCGATAATACTGGAGCCATTGCCCAGCAAGCTGAGACTACGATGGATAGTTACCGAACCAGTATAAATCCCCGAAGCCAGTACTAATGTATCGCCTGCACTGGCCGAATCAATTGCAGCCTGCAAAACCCCATTACCAGGCGCTACCTGTATTTCTTCGGCCTGTACTGCAAACGAAAACAGCAGCAGGCAAAATAGCAAACCGCCAGCCAGCGAGACGCTGACTGGCGGTTTGTTTGGGTGCAGCTTGAACTCCACTTATTCCTAAGCAGGTTCAACCAGCATACGACCACGCATTTCCATGTGCAGCGCATGACAGAACCACTGACAGTAGAACCAGTGAACCCCTGGGCGATCAGCAGTAAAGGTAACTGATGATGTAGCCTGTGAGCCTATCTCCATAGCAACACCATAGTTGCCCATGGTAAAGCCATGAGTCAGGTCATCAATCGCATCGTTATTACTAATAATAACGGTGACTTCGTCACCCTGTTTCACCGTGAATTTCTCCATGCTGAAGTTAGGTGCCATAGACGTCATGTATACGCGAACTTTCTTACCATCGCGTACTACCTTGGAGTCTACCGTCAGATTAATGCCGTCTTTCTTGG
>JAPHSZ010000227.1 GCA_026196545.1 Gammaproteobacteria bacterium | reverse complement strand
GATGATGAATTTAAAATAAAGCTTCCCGAAGGCGAAGCGTTTTATAGCATTGTTGATGTTAGCTATACACCCATTGAGCTGTAAGGCTGGTATTTTAGTTGTTGATATTCTCATCGATAAACTGGCGAATAAATGAAAGTGTTCTGGCACCACTGAAGCGCGCTTTCTCTTCACCGTCGATAAACAGAATGATTGTTGGAAAGCCGCGCACCCGATAGCGTCCTGCCAGCTTCATGTTTTCGCCGTCGCCTTCATCCACCTCAACCTTTGCCAGCAGCAGCTTGTTCTCATACTCAGTAATAAATTGCTGTAAAACGGGCGCGATTACTTTGCACGGTGAGCACCAGTCTGCCCACAGGTCGACCAGAACAGGTTGCTGATGAGAAGCCTTGATGACCCTGATTTCAAAGTTATGAACATTAGCGGTAAAAATGCGCTCGTTATAACCGTGTGGCTGAAACATGTAAGACCTCTAAATTAAGCACTATATGAAACTGGGTTAGCTGCGTATAATCTACAAATATTGATGACCTGTCAAAGGCGACCAAGCAGATGAATGATATTATAATTGAGCATAACCTGACTCCCATAAAACTTGAGGTGCTGTACGTTGATGACTGGCCTGTCTGGACTAAACAGGCTTCAACCTTTGACTGGGAGTATGATAAAACCGAAACCTGTTATATCGTTGAAGGAAAAGCCATCGTCACCCCTGAAGGCAAAGAGTCTGTTACCATTCAACGCGGTGATATGGTGACTTTCCCCAAAGGCATGAAGTGTGTCTGGGAAATTGTTGACGATATTGAAAAACATTATAAACTTGATTAAAGATTTTTTATGGAACTTTGGGAGCAAATATTACTGGGTGCGATGGGCTTGCTCATTGTGTTTTTCTTTTTTCCTGGCATCAAGGCCACCATGGAGCGCAGTAAAAATGCTGAAGAAAAACACTGGGGCACTTTATTGTTACTGGCAGTGGCACTGGTAGCTTTTATTGCTTTCCTAGTTTCAACAGTTCAATAAGTCACCGACTACAACAAACACGAATCATAGAAACTATCGTATCAATTAATTACTACCTAGTACCATTAGGTTTTTATGACTGTGTTTCTGGGCGCTACTGCTGATTACAGTATTCCAGTGAGATTTTCTGACCGGTGCCTCCATCGACACCATACGCGTCGACCCAAGGCATTATGACCAGTTTCGTTTTTCTCGGTGTCGGCGTTATTCTGAAAGAGCACCCCACCATTTGCGGACTGACCATGGCTACGTCGGTCTGAAAGAAGGCCATTTTATCCCGTACCTGCTAACAGTACACACGCGCGACCAGAAAAATTTAGAGGCACTGGCAAAAACACTGCTTGAAAATACATGTGTGGCCGAATACAGTTTGACTCCCGTTGAACGATAGTGCCTATAATTTTTCCAGCTCGACAACTTCCTCGCTAACATCCAGCTTGCCCAGCGCGTCATAAAGCGCGGCCTGTAGCGCCTCTTCGATCACCGGGTGGTAGAACGGCATTTTCAGCAGATCCTGCACGCTCAACCCCTGCTGAATCGACCAGGCCAGTAGATGCGCAAGGTTCTCCGCCTTGACGCAGGCCATCGCGGCACCGCGTAGGCGACCATCGGCTTTATTGGCATAAACCCGTAACACGCCACGGTTCTTCGCCATGATCAGGGCACGACCCACCGGCCCAAACTGGATTTCACCGATAGCGATCTCTGCATCATTCAGCTCATCGAGCTGCTCACCCACGGTGGCAATGCTGGGCTCACAGAAGGTTATACCCAGCGGAGTTTTGCGTTTGAAAGCGGTAATATCGTGCACCGTATTATAACCAGCGACGCGGCCCTCATGGCCCGCCTCATGGAGCAGAGCTCGGTCTGCATTGACATCCCCTGCAATAAAAATTGAACTATCACCCACCTGCATGGTGTGTGGATCGTAAACCGGAATACCCCGTTCATCGAGCTCTATCGATACATTCTCCAGCCCCAGCTGATCCAGGTTCGGCCTCCTGCCCAGACTGGCCAGCACTTTTTCTACCACAACGGATTTATCACCACAGGTCACTTTAACACCTTCATCGTGCGGCTCCAGCTCGGCCATGGCACCCAGCCATAATGGGAATTCCTTGCTGATGGCATCAACCGCCAGATCACCAACCACCGGGTCGGCCAGTTTGGCGACGGTCTCCAGCTGATCCATGCCGGTGACATCAACACCCAGACGGCTGAGCGCCTGACCGATTTCCAGGCCAATCGAGCCCAGACCAATCACCGCCATGGTAGCGGGCAGGTCTTCCAGCTCAAAAAACTCATCGGTGGTGATAACATTTTCAGCCACATCCTGCCACGCAGCGGGAACAATCGGCGTTGTGCCCGTTGCAATAATGATTTTTTTTGCGCGGATTTCTTCACCATCAACTTCCAGGGTATCGTTTGATGTGAATCGGGCGTAGCTCTCCAGCAAATGGGCTTCATCCAGATGATCGGTTGCACCCAGTGTTCTGTCGACAAAGGTATCGCGTAAGTCCTGAACGTGCTCCATGGCTTCGGGAACATCCACCTTCAGTGAGTCAGCGCCTTCGATGCCCTCACGCTCAAACACCTTTCTACGATGGAAGTCTTCCGCCACCTGTATTAATGCTTTGGAAGGCATACAACCAACGCGGGCGCAGGTCGTGCCCAGCTCACCACCATCAATCAATACAAAACTATCAGTTTGCTTACGCACCTGTGAAAGCGCGAACAAACCCGCGCTGCCCGCACCAATAATGGCGACATCAACTTCTCTGGACATGATTTACCCCTGTATTTTTTATCGGGGCAACTATAACGGATTTACTGATGTTATGACCAGATTCAATAGAATATGGCTTTATAAAACCTGAAAACCCGTATAAGACGGGCGTAAAAAAGCCTGTGAAAACAGGCTTTTAGTATAAAAGATAAAATTTATAAATTTTATCTTTGGGTCACTTTGATAACCACGTCAGTATCAACGACACGGACATCCGGTGGTAAATTGCTGATATCCACAGCACCAATACTCGCACCGGTACTGCCTTCAAGATCACTCAACTCACCTGTATCCATATTATATATATGGTAATGAGGAATACTGTTGGAATCGTAAAAAACACGTTCACGATCAATCAGCACTTCTCGCACCAGGCCTTTGCGAGCAAATAAACCCATGGTGTTATACACTGTCGCCCTTGAAACCGAGGCGCCCAGGGCATTTACCTGGTCCAGAATATGTTCGGCTGATATGTGCTGTTGTTTCTGAAATAAATAGTGGGCAATTTCAAGTCGCTGACGAGTCGGGGTAATTCCATGCTCTTTCAACAGAACGGAAACATCATTTTTTTCTAACGGAAAGCGGTTATTTTTATTTGACATCAGTTGATTATAACCCATTTTTTGACTGTTTTAATGCTAAAGCGGCTATGTTGTTAAGGCTAGATCCATATCATATTGTAAATATTGAAATAAATTATCAGAAAAATTACTAAAAGCTTTGGTAATCACGACTATAATCTGTAGTCCATAGAGAATATAACAGGATCTGATTGGTCCTGCGTAAACAACTAAAAACATTACAAAAATTAAGGATCTGGTTGCAACAGTATGTCGTTTCTGACTCAATTCTGGTTACAGCGCATGACGACGCTGGCCAATGCCTCAAAAGTGTTTTATTACACTTTTCTCTGGTTTTTGGTGATCCTTGGTGTCGCTTTTCTCCTGCTGTTCCCCATCGTAAGCCTTATCTCACTAGGATGGCTGGGCACACTTATATATGTTGAAAACCCCATGGCATGGCAGGGCAACGACTGGATATTAGCCGCCAGCCTGCTGGCCACATCGGCTTATACCGCCTGGGTCAGCTTCAGCATATTCAAAATCAAGCCAGAGCTACCCGCTGGCAAACCACTGGATGCAAAGCTTTTTCCTGTACTGGCTGACCGTATCAACGAACTACGCACTACCTACCAGTCCCCTGAGTTTCAGCACATCAAGCTCACCACCCGCTTTCGCATCGAACTGGTCAGGACACCTGTCCATGGTTACCCCACCAACTTTATCAACACCCTGTTGATTGGGCTTCCGGTCATGACCTGCATGTCACCCCTGCAGTTCAAGCTGCTACTGGCGCGGCAGATTGGCCATCTCTCGAAAAAAGAAAGAAGCTTTTCTCGGCAACTGGTGCTACTGAGAAATGTATGGCAAAGCTATGCCCAGGTCTACGCCCAGTCATGGCGCCCTGAAACATTTCTGTTACGGCTGTTCTTTTCCTGGTACGCGCCGTTTTTTCATAACAGCACTATCGCCGCCGTTCGCCTTGAGGCCTTTGCAAAAGACCAGATGTTAAGGGAGATTACGCCATCCTCCAACGCCGCTGAAGCCATCGCCGTTTTCGAAATCAAAAAACGCTACCTGCACACGAATTTCTGGCCCAAGCTCAATGATGCGGCCTATGCCGCAGCCAAACCGCCTTATCTGCCTTATTCTGCAATGGCCACCATTATGAACAAGGTACTCGACCACGATGCTAATTACGCACAAAAATGCTACGAAGCCGCCATCAATCGCGAAGTTATCAATAGTTCAGAAATGCCCAACCTGATGAAACGGCTGACGGCGATTGGTTATGAAGACTTTATTATGCCCGAGGCCAGTGACGATAAGGCCGCACACCATTTTCTTGGGGAGCACCAAAAAGACCTGCTGAAGCAGATGGATAATATCTGGTATCTGAAAAACAAATCTGTCTGGAGCAAGCGTTATAAACAGGGCATCGAGGAAAGGAGGCGCCTGAAAATACTGCGCGAACAGGCTGCGAAGGCGTTATTATCCAATGCCGAAGCACGTGAATATCTGCTGCTGATCGATAAGTATATCGATGCCAAAAAAGCGCTGCCTCTATTCAAGGAGATTGTCAAAACCAACTCTATGGATGCCGAAGTCTGTTATGAACTCGGTCGCCTGCTACTGGAAGCCGACGATGAAGGTGGTGTTGATGCCTTAAAAATAGCCATGGAGACTGACCCCAGCAAAACCGCTGACAGTTGCCAGCACATTGTGAATTATATGGCCAGGCATGGCCATGTCCAGGAGGCGCAGCATTACCGCCGTATGATACTGGAACATCAGGCAACTCATTGAGCAAACCGTTCACAAAAAACCACCTGCCTGTTTTTCCCCTCAATACCGTTATATTTATTAACGGTACCCTCCAGCTGAAGATTTTTGAACAGCGTTATTTAAATATGATTAAAACGTGCATGCAAAATCAGCATGGTTTTATATCTGTACTCATTCGTGAAGGTAAAGAGGTTGCAGACATACCGGAAATCTATACCACCGGCACTTACGTTAATATTATCGACTGGAATACACTGGACAATAATTTGCTCGCCATTACCATTCAGGGTCATCAGCGAGTCCAGATAAACAAAACTCATGTCCAGGATGATAATTTGATCTCTGCAGAGATTGATTATCTTGAAAATCTGAAACTAAATGAAGCTGACATTATTGATGATGATTTACTGGCCCTGTTACAGTCACTACAAAGCCACCCTTTTGTCGCAGCCAAATACCCTGATATTGATATTCACGATATTTTAGATATCGCATATAAACTCTCTGAATTACTGCCCATAGCCAGTCCGATAAAACAGTCACTGCTTGAAGCCAGTCAAACACGCATTTTGATTGACATGCTAAAAACAATCATTAGCCAGCTTGAAAACCTGTCGGTTAATACCGATCTTCCATAATCGTTTATTGAATTTAGGTATAATCAGAACTTTATTTTTTAACGGAAACCGGCGTGTCATCAAATAAGTTGAAAAACAGGGTTAATCACTAATGGCCTGGTGGGGAAAATTAATCGGCGGCACTTTAGGTTATATGTTCGGCGGCCCGCTGGGTGCATTGCTGGGCGTTGCACTCGGCGGAAATTTTGACCGTGGCCTGGGCCTGTCAGACCAGTTTGAACCAGGTGCGCAGGAGCGCGTACAGGCTGCATTCTTCTCAGCGACTTTCTCCATCATGGGGCATATTGCCAAAGCCGATGGCAAGGTTACACCCGATGAGGTTGCTTCTGCACGACATATAATGAACCAGATGCAGCTCAATAGTGAGCAACTCAGCGCTGCAAAAAAACTGTTCAATGAAGGCAAGAATCCGGAATTTCCTCTTGACGCCATTCTGTCTCAGTTTAAAAGCGAATGTCACCGTCGTCGCAATTTGATACAGATGTTTCTGGAAATCCAGATTGCTATGGCCATGGCAGATGGCCAGTTACACAAAAATGAAAAACAGCTTATTTACCACATTGGCCAGCAGTTGGGTTTTGCACCTGCACAGATTGATCAACTGTTCAGCTTTGCCTCCGGTTCGGCGCATACCCAACAGGACAAAACACATTTACTAAAAGACGCCTATACCATTTTGGGCATGAAGCCATCAGATTCTGATGCCGATATAAAAAAGGCGTACCGTCGTCTAATGAGTCAACATCATCCAGATAAATTAGTAGCTAAGGGACTGCCCGAAGAAATGGTCAAAGTAGCCACAGAAAAAACAAAGGAAATCCACAAAGCCTACGACCTTATAAAATCCAGCAGAAACTAAACAGGAAATTATTATGTTAATTAAAGGCCCACTTAATATAAGCATTATCGACACCGACACTGGTGAACGCGAACTTCATCTGAAATTCTCACCGGAATTCAAAACGCTAAAACTCAATCAGCAGTGCGATGCTTTCCACGAATTTCTCCATTACCTGAAAACAGAAATAGATATACTGGAAGACTCAGATCCTAACCGTCACGGCATATTGACCATCCAGCAAATTGCAGAACAGCTGTTGCCACATATTGAAGCCAATGAGATTCCGCTTGAAGATGCCATTGTTGTCAACATCCACCCAGATACGCCTTTCGGCAACCTGGTAATTGAGCGCTAATCAGGCGTGCAAATAAACCAAACCAGGGACGGTTAAAATTAATTACGGGTTGAGCCCGTTAATTCCCAGGCATAGGCACAGTCCAGCTCAGAAAGAACCGCGATTACACCTGCATCACCATCTTCCAGCATAGTGCGGATTGGTGTGCGTTTCTGAAAACGACGATGTGGTTGATTCATCCAGCGTGCACCCATTTGTAAATTCTTTGGATAAGAGGTGCGCAGGGCATCGACAATACCCAGCAGGGTAGCCATACGAACATTAATCTGTTCAACATCCGGGAAAGCCGTGTCATCACGAAATTTTTGCAAATGACGAGTGCGCTGGCTATCGGGCAGACTCAGCACGGCAATAATTTGCTCTCCGGTTAAACCCCAGTCATCAACCGCCTGCATGATTTTACGGGTTGCGTTCAGACGCTGGCTCTCTGTTAACTGTTTCATATGAATATCCAGAATTATTTTCTCTTCACAAAATATTGTACTATTACATTTTAACACGATTCTAAATTAGGTAGCGACATGCCTGTACAAACCGTATTACGAATGGGGAATCCTTTGTTACTGCAACGCGCCAGGGAAGTGATGGAATTTAATACCGCAGAATTAAACAGGTTAATTCTTGACATGCAGGACACCATGCAGGCCGAAGACGGCGCAGGCCTGGCTGCACCACAAATTGGCGTGAACCTGCGTGTGGTTATTTTTGGTGTTGGCCAAAACCCACGATACCCGGATGCAGAAACTGTTCCTGAAACAATTCTGATTAACCCTGTCATCACGCCTGTTGATGACACCATGGAAGAAGCCTGGGAAGGTTGTTTAAGTTTGCCCGGCCTACGCGGGCTGGTTCCCCGCTATCGTCATATAAAATATTCAGGTGTTAATATCCGGGGGGAGAAATTCGAACGACAGGCTTCAAATTTTCATGCCCGCGTGGTTCAGCATGAGTGCGACCACCTTGATGGAATTCTTTACCCACAACGCATGAAAGATCTTAAGCAGCTTGCCTATACTGACGAACTAGAAAGACCCTAATCAATATATTACATCCACCAAATATATTGCAATAACCATACTCATAGATTAATAAAATTAATCTCTATCCTAAATAAAATTTCCCATGCAGCTGAACGTATATCTGTAACTAAAGGCTTATTCCAATTCACCGCAGGTGCTATTTCGTAAAACAACCATTTGCGGTAAAAATTCTGCCGATAACGCACTCCCACACGGGTGTTTTTTGTGTACCTATCAGGTTTTGAAACACCACTTACACTACTCTCATAAGATAGTGCACTTTTATCGGTTAAATGCTGATACAGAATTAGACTATTTGCAGATTCATGGCCATCAAAATCTTCTGAATGCGTTATTGAGTTACTCTGTCGCAATAAAAAGTCATCACTCAATCTTTTCTCAAAATCTATTAGGGATCTTGTTCCATCTGCATTGTCACGCCTGTACCATTCTTGCGTAAATCTTGTTGTAAATGTATCTGTCACTGGCCATTTATATCGATATCTAAAGGTAATGCTGGGTGAAAGTTTTACCCTGATGGTAAAGTCAGCCCTTTTAGATTTTGTAAGCTCGTATAACAGCCCAAGATTAGCTCCAGCGCGCTCTTCCTCTGCGCCACGCACAACATCCTGTAAGTCCTCCTCTTCATCGCCTTCAAAAATCAGGTTGATTCTTTCTTTTGCCTTGGGCAATTTAAAACTGGCACGAACATTGGTCACATAAGTCCAGACACCGCCTTCAGTCAAAACAAAATCATTCTGCCAGCGCACACGTGTGCCTGCGCGCACTTCTTCATCAGCTCGTTCATCCGAAAAGAAGGAATCAAACCAGACAGAAGGTTCGCAAAACTGAATACTCATAAAAGTATGAGCATTATCATACCAGCTGTCAGTTTCACCTTTTAACTGTTTACAGACAGAAGCCTTATTATTTTGTTTTTCTTCTTCGAGTTCTTCCGCACAAGCACACTCTGACATCGCCAAACTTGCAAGCGCGATTAGAAATAAAAAATCAATTTTTTTATAAATCAATTGATTCATTTTTATACAGTGTGCCCCGTTTAGAAAAAAACCTGCATCAAGCAGGCTTTTTTCTTTTTATAAAAACCATTTTATGCGATTTAGTAAATCTTTATCACTTCAGGTTTTTCTTTCTTAAAATCTGGCATTGTCATGCCGACTGAAGCATTAATATAAGTCGGATCAGCCACAACATAGCGTTGACCGTTGTGCATGATTGCATCACCCGCTATACGGCCTTTAAACCGAACTGCCGTTGCCACATGACCGGGGTAATCCAGGCCAACCACGTCCATGCCTAACAGGCTGTGCACCAGCCATGCAAAAAGAATGGAACGATCTTCACAATCTGAGTAAGGGTAATACAATGTTTCTTCAGGAAACAAATAGTTTTCTTTTCCAAACTGGACTTCATCTGTCTTATAGCGCAATGAGGTCTGCACAAACCTTAACAGGAAATTAACCGCTTTCTGCTCATCCATTCCTTTCATATGATTGCTCAACTGTCTTTGCAATGAGGTCGAAGCAACTGCGCTTACTTTGCCTTTAAAGTACCATTCAAGGTCGAGCTGCGGATAGGTTTCCATAAACCTGATGCGATCATTATTATAGGCGGCGCGAATCTGATATCGCTTGCCTTCAAAATCAAACGATAAATCCCTGCGCATGACCTTACTTGCAACTTGTGCTTCCGTATTCATTTGCATATTCAGGGCCTTAATAGCATCTGGATAATTACCGTCATAGGTATAAACCTGACCCAGCTTCTGGTCCTTGCCATCAAACCGAACCGCATAATAACGCACCTTATCAAAGGTAAAATAAGGCACGGCATAAAGCGGCTGTTTCGATGGCACTAACAGAAACACTTTTTTGTCGTTGTAGGCAATACGTGACTGATAGCCTGCTTTGGCCAAAATAAACCAGCTAAACAATGACTGGCTGCTCTCTGTAGAATAGATATTTTTAGAAATCTCATTCACCAATAAAGCATAGGCCCAGTCATTAAGTTTTAATGCGTCCGATTTTTCATTTATCTGATTGATCAGATCATCATAATCAGCCTTGCTCAGGTCAGACCAGAAGCGGCTCACTGCTTTTTCATTAACGCGCGAGTGAAAGCTTGCCTTTAATTTAGGGTCGTAATAAAAAGTATGACGGCCACCCATATAGGAAATCACTATCTTCCTGCCTTTATGAACCACCCTGGGTTCAGGAGGCACAACCGGTTTTATATCCGGCTCTGGCTCAACAACAGGTTGCAGCACAACAGGCTCTGGTTTACTCTCAGGTAGCGTTGGTGTTTCAACTACCGGCTTTGGCGTCTCAGGAATTTTTACTACAGGATCGGGCTTTAGCTCGGGGACTTTCTGTGGCTCGGGCTCGTCTTTAACTACTGGTTCGGGTGTTGGTATGGGTTGCGGCTGTTTAACAGGCAGGGGTTTGGCAACAGGCATAACCTTCGGCTTGGGCGTAGTATCCAGCTCTTTGCCTTTTAATAAATCCATTTCCTTCCACTGCATTTTCAAAAATGCGGTGAATTCCTTATCACGCTTATCCTTATATTCCTGAAATGATTCCTGATACTGTTGCTTCCATCTGGAAAAATCGTCATTCGCATATGAAAGCCGACCTGTTACTGCTACAAAAATCACACCTGATAATATAACCAGGCCTTTATTCAATCTGTACATTTTTAACCTTTCAGCCTTTTAGAAACAAAAAAACCGGCACCTAAATTCAATCAGGTGCCGGTTTTTACTAACATATACTCAGCTCAGCTAAGTCTTATTGTCTACCAGCAGCAATTGCAGCAGCTAACTCATCCTGGCCTTTCTGTGCCTTAAACTGTTGCCACAGGGCCTTGTCATTGTTCATGCTGGTACGCACGGCTTCCTCGGTTGCTTTAGCCGCTGTAGCTTCGTCCATGCCAATCAGCATATAAACCACACCATTCGGACTGGTGATTGATTTATAACGCTTTGTACCTGACAGTGTCTGGTCGGTAATCTGTTTGGTAACAGATGTATTCACTCTATCAACTGTTTCACTACCCGCTGCACCTGTAGTTTCTGCATATTGCTTAACCATATTTGATACATGAACTTTCATTGCCTGCGCCATCTGTACGCGTGCATCGGTAGCAGCCATATTTTTCTGGAATGAAATACCAGCGCCGGTCTTCTCGGCAGAACCAACAGCTGAAACTTCAACGCCTTCAACAGGCTCATCACAAACCCAGCCAGGTGCAGGCGTTGATAGTGCATCAGGGAAAGCACATTCCAGCGCTACAGGCTTAACCTCTTCCGGGCTACAGGCCGCCAGCAATACGGACAAGGCTACGCCACTTATGGCAAACAAATTATTTCTTACTTTCATCGTTTCAATCTCCACTCTTATAATCGGTAACAGTAATTGTTTTTATTGGACAAACATAACTGAGATATCGCTCTTATGCAATTGATATCATCAAATTCATGGTTGAAATTTACATCAGTTGACAGGCTCACGATGTTAATTGCCTCACAAAAAAACCATCAGAATCATGGGTTTCATTGCTATAATCGCGACTACGTTAAAATAAAACCTCCTGTATAGAGAAAAACATATGTACAAGTTATTGCCGTTTATACTGCTATTCTTTGTCTCTGCCTGCGCTCCAGACAACGTCAAGCCCGTAAAGCCCGCATGGATCAATAATCCTGAACAGGGCGCTGTAGGCTCTTGCACAACCCATGTCAAAGGCCGTCATTATCAGGAAGACCTGGCCATTTCCCGTGCCCGTGAGAAACTCGCTGCACAACTAGGCGTGGAAATCGCCAGTGTCCAAACTATCAGCGAACACGTAGTCAATGACAAATCCTATGTCGTCTCTGACAAGGAAATCAAGCAGTCGATTAAAAACAAAACGGTTAAAGCCCACGTCCGTGCCACCTGGCACGACACTTCACAGGATGAACTCTGGGTCTGGGTCTATCCTGTTAACTAATCCTGTTCTGATCATCCATCGCGACGCTATTTTTTAGCATCAGCGGTGGCCGCTTCCTTCTCGATCAGATGATCCACTATTCTGAGCATATTCTCATAGGTTCCGGCACTCGATCCTGACGCCAGATATTTGCCATTCACCGCCAGAGAAGGTACGCCACTAATACCATAAGCCTTTAATTTTTTAATAGCTTTTCGTAACTGATTATCAATTGAAAAAGACGCATAAGCACTCCTGAATTCTTTTTCATTTACACCCCTGGAAACCAGAAAAGCTATCATCTTATCTTCGGTATATAAATCAGCCCTGTCCTTGTGCAAGGCATCAAAAATCTCTGAATGATATTTCTCAATCAGCCCCATCGCCTGAAGAGCATAATAAGTACGTGCATGCACTTTCCACTCAGGCCTGAATACAGCGGGCACACGCACAAATTCAACATTGGCGGGTTTTGTCTTCAACCAGTTCTGTAAAATTGGCTCGAACTGGTAACAATGTGGACAGCCATACCAGAAAAATTCCAGCACTTCGATTTTATCGCCCGTTTCAGTCGGCTGTTCGGCAACGCGTGTGTATTGTTCACCCTCTACAAACTCCGCCGCCTGAGCAAAACCTGCTGTCAGGAACAGGATAAAAGTAATGTAAGCCAATTTTTTTAACATGTTTTCGTTACTCCATACTAGAAAATTCAGGTTATATTTTTTTAGGGAACCGGGCTATCGATACTGATGCTCAGGTCAGCCGTTGAAGTGACATCATTGACCGTCACCTTGCCGATGTAATCACCACTCTGTGCAATGGCTGCGCCCGTTTTGGTCACCCGCGCCGACACAACCACCTGCTTGAAGGCGCTGATATTCATGCCTTCCATCATGGCCATGCTGTCATCTAACACTACGCTAGCAGGTAAATCAGCCAGCGTTAAACGCTGTGCAGCCAACGGCATTTTTGGACCGGTTAAAGCTTTGGCATAAACAAACACCACATCATTGCCTGCAAATTTCTGCCTAACTTCGTCACTCACATCAATACTGACCTGCAAACTGGTCATCTTTGCTACAGGTGCTGCGGCTGGCATTAGCTCATCCATCGAAGCCACTTCTTCACCGGCTTCAATCAGTTTGGCACGAGCCTCGGCAATATAAAAACGCAGCGACTTTGCAAAATTCGCATCCTGCGCAGCCACCGCCGTTAGCCGTGTAAAGTAATCCAGACTTTTACGGAATTGCCCATACTGAAACTCGGCCATGCCGGCAAACCATACGGCATTGACATTATCCGGTGCCAGCTCCAGTGCTTTTCTGGACAGCTCATAGGCTTCCTCATTAAACTGCTGACCATTCATCATTATCAGCACTTCGGCATGCTCCAGCAGTAACTGTGGATTGGTCTCAAAACTGCCCGCTTTTTTATAGGCATTGGCCGCCTCTGCATAACGCCTTAAATGCTTATAGCTGCGCGCCAGCATAACCCAGTCCTTGAATTCTCCTTCATTTTCTTTCAGGTAGCTCTCCAGCCTTGCCACCATCTGATCCATTGATGGCGCTGCATTACCTGCATCCATTGCCTGTTGCTGTTGCTGCGCTTCTGAATCTGCATGCATACCCAGCTGGGCATAAATCAGCAAGCTCAGCGCGGGTAGAAACACGGCAATAGCCAGTGCCAACGCGGGCTGTTTTCTGGCTTTGGCGGTATAGTGCTGTGAAGAGGTCTCTTTGCTCTCTTCCGGAATATCTTCAAGCAACTCCCTGTCCAGCTCCTGTCGTGCTATTTTGTACTCATCAAGCTCAATTCGGCCTTCATCTAGGTCGATATCCAGCTCTTTTATTTTTTCTTCGTGCAACTTGATGTTACTGGTTTTATAGGCCAGTGATTGCCCCTGCCTAACTCTGAGCAATGGAAAAATTAAAATTACAATAGCGACCAGCAGCATTAATAGCATTGCGCCCCAGAAAGAAATATTCATTACCGGTCGTCCCCACTTGTATCACTCTTGTCTTCGTCTTTATTTTGGTCAGAATAATTTAATTCTGATTGCAGGTTTTTTAGGCGTTGCTCATCCTCGGCAGATAATTCAGTCGATGGCCCGGATGAACGCTGTTGCGCGATGAAGTTCCTCGCATAAAATAATCCAACTATAAAAATAATTACAGGCCCAAACCATAACAGCCAGGTCATGGGCTCAAACGGCGGTTCATACAGAACATAATCACCATAACGATCTACCATGAACTCTTTAATCTCGTCTTCGGTTTTCCCGTCCTGCAACATACCGTATATTTCTTTACGCAAATCGGTCGCTAGATCGGCATTGGAATCGGCAATCGACTGGTTCTGACAAACCAGACAGCGTAAATCTTCACTCAGCTTCTGGAACACGGCTTCCTGTTCGCTGGAATCAAACTTAAACGTCTCCATTGGCGCTGCCCATGCACCAGCCTGAAACACCATTAATACGATGGCGAATAAGATTTTCATAATTTATTCTCCGAAATCTGTTTTATTGCCACCATCAGTTCATCATAATTTTCCTGGCTTGAAACAGGGCCAATAACCTTGTGGCGAATAATACCCTGCTGATCAATCAGAAATGATTCCGGTGCACCATACACACCCCAGTCAATCGCAATCCGGCCATCTTCATCAGCGATCACCTGCTGATAGGGATTACCCAGGCGCGCCAACCAGGTCAGCGCATCCTGCTTTTTATCTTTATAGTTATAACCAATAATGCGCAAGCCGGAACGCGCCAGCTCCTTGACCGTCTCGTGTTCCTGTCGGCAGGCGTAACACCAGCTCGCCCAGACATTCACCAGCGTAATCTGGCCTTTTAATTCTTCACTGCTAAACGTGCCTTCCTTATTGAGCAGGGGCAGCTCAAATACAGGTACTGGCTTGCCGATCAGTGGCGAAGGTATCAGGCGGGGATTCATGGTCAGGCCCACGCCCAGCATCACCACCAGTAAGCCGAAAATAATCAGCGGCATAAAGCGCTGCAACATCGATTTATTATTCTGTTTTGTTTCTGTCATCTTTTACGACCGCTTCTGTCGGTAACGCTTATCAAAAATAGCGACGATGCCGCCAATGGCCATAAACAAACTGCCCAGCCAGATAAAGCTGATCATCGATTTATAATACAGACGCATACTCCAGGCACCGTTACTCAGT
>JAPHSZ010000025.1 GCA_026196545.1 Gammaproteobacteria bacterium | reverse complement strand
TGACATCAATTTTGTCCGGGTTTTCGATCTGCTCGTGGCAGGTTGCACAAATCAGGACGCATTGATCTGCGCTGCCGTCGGAGGATGGTGGGATTTCGTAGGCTGTCAAATTGTCTGTAGCGCCACATAGCTCGCATTTTGATCCGCTACGTGCGTGTAAATCTTTTTCAGTGCTCATGGTATTAATCTTTTTAATCTGAATATTGTTTAAATCAGGCCTTCACCATTATTATCAGCAGGGGGTGGTGCCGGGGTCTGTTGTTGTTCGCGCCGTTGTTTCATTTTTTCTGTGGCCTGACGCAGGGCCTCACTCATTTTATTCATGCCTTCAAGCAATGATTCGCTCATTTCTTTGGATCCCTCCTTCATTAATTCATTGAGCATGCCTGTCCCTTGCTCAATTGCCTGATCCATGGATTCAAGATTTTTCTGCAGGGCTTCTGACAGCTGGTCCAGATTAGGAGACGCTTCTGGTAAAGGCGATACAGGTGCCTGAGTTAGTGAAGCATCAATTTTCCATTGGCCATCTTCAAGGATCAGTATTGATTCAAGCGAATGCATTTGTTTTTCTATGTGTTGGTTCTGGGGTGCATTACCGCTGACAGCATCAGGGTTGATAATAGTGGTGACGCTGGCCTGTTCACGGCCCAGGCTGACTTTATCTATTAAAATTTTTTGCTCATCGGGCAGGGCAAGATAGTTATCCAGACTGGCCTGTGAGTTTTTTGAAACCAGTTTTTTGGCCGCGGCGATGTCACCATGTTGCAGGGCTTGCCAGTATTGCTCGGCAACCTGTTTTGGGGTATTGCTGGTTTGCTGACAGGCCGTCAGGAAAGTGCATGCTAGCAGGGCGAAAATAGTTGTGTTTTGCATCGAGAGATTATCGGGCTTTATGCTGGTGTGTGCAATATGAAATAAGAAATGGTGTTGGTAATTATTGTGATTTGTCTTTCAGGCTCCGTTAAAGTTCATAAGATTTTCAGGATACTTGATCTATGTTATTGCTCAATATGTTTTGGCTGATAGAGTTCACGCCGTTTTGTGAATATGATCGAGGTATGTTTTGACTGAGCTTACAGAAGAATCCAGAATTGCCCTTTTGGCTGAAATTTTACGCACCCTGTGTGAGGGCATCGATGCCAGTGAACTGATTGAAAAATTCAGCAAAGGTTGTAGTTGGCTGACTCGTGATGAGGTTTCTACCGTGTTTATAGGCATGGAAAATGGGGGGTACAACTTTCAGGATAATCCCGCCATTAGCAAATTTTACCATGAAGTGGTCGAGGACAAAGTGGCTGCGGGCATTATCAAGCAATTTGAACCGGGACATCCGGTTGCAGTATACCTGGAAGAAAACCGGTTGCTACAGTCGTTGTTTAGAAAAATCAGGCAGATTGATCCTGAACAGAATACGGAGGAGTTTCAAAAGGTTTATGATCAAATAGGCAAAGTTGAATTGCATTTCGTGCGCAAAGAAAATCAGTTATTTCCCTGTCTGGAAAAACACGGATGGGATTCGCCCAGTAAAAACATGTGGGCATTTCATGATGATATAAGGGCTGACATCAAAGATGTTGGTCTTGCGATTAAACAGAAGAATTTTGGCAAGGTCGAACGAAGGCTGCCACTGCTGCTTGATGAGCTGGATCGCCTGATTAATGTCGAAGAACAACGGCTGTTGCCCAATGCGCTGGAGCTGCTGGATGAAGAAGACTGGAAAGATATGCGCATCGGCGATGAAGAAATTGGCTGGATGCTGGATGAAGCGCCAGTGCCTTATCCGCCAGTCAAGCAGGACGAATATGTCCATCCCTCAAAGTTGAAGCAGTCATCCAGGCAATCGATAGATACCGAGGGTAAGCACCATTTTGATGAAGGCTATATGACGCCAGAGCAGGTTAATCTTTTATTTAAAACCATGCCGCTAGATATAACCTACGTGGACGAGAATGACCAGGTAGTTTTTTATAATCGTGGCGAAGATCGTTTGTTTCCAAGAAGCAAGAACGTTATCGGACGTGAGGTGCGTTACTGCCATCCACCAAAATCGGTGGACTCGGTACTCAGGATTTTAGAAGAATTCAGGAATGGCACCAAAGATGTGGCCGATTTCAGGATATTTGTAAAAGGCCGCTACATTTTAATCCAGTATTTTGCGGTGCGTGATAACGATGGCACGTACCGGGGCGTGATGGAGATGTCGCAGGATATTACAGAGATGAAATCGTTTGAAGGCGAGAAGCGTTTACTGGAATGGGATTAATATTGGGCAGGAAATTCTATCTGTTCTTTAGCTCGTTCCATAAATAATGGCTGCTGCCCAGTAATGCGGTAGCGATAGAGAGCTCGAGGATCGCCATAGTGATCAGCATTGGATAGTTGCCCTGTATGTATCGTGACAGGAATAGGCCGAGAACAACCATTAAGCATAGGAAGACAAAAAATCGTAGTCGGTAGAAGTGCCAGATTTTTGGTTGTTGCAGCGCATTAATTCGAGCCAGGTTTTTAATGCAGAGTTTGCTGTACAGATATTTTGCCTTGATGATGCCAATTCCCAAACCGGCTAAAAGCGCCAGCCATGTCCAGGCCTGGCCCGGGCTTAGCTTTTCAGCTTCGAGCAACAGTTTGCCGCCTTTTATAAAAAGCACAATAAAGCCGCTGTACCATATTAGTGAAGCCAGTAGTTTTAATGTGTGCAGAGAGGCATTAAACATATCTATTTGTAATCAGGAAATTTTAATTCTGACCACTTTCATGAATTCCAGTTCCATGCCTGCGACAGATTCAACACTGTGATAATAAGTCAGGTTTACCCATTGGCCTTCGAGGTTTTTATATCGCTTCTTGCGTTTGTACCTGAAAGGCACGTCATAGCCATCGATCATAATGGTATTCAAAACCCAGTCATCCATGTCTCTTTGTACGTGTGAGATCACCTTCGCCATGTCTGTATGGGTAAGCTGCTGGTGCTTTTTTAAAAGTTTTTCCGGTTCTGATTTCAAGGCAGTTAATGATTCTATTGTTTGCCATGCATTTGCTCAACGTGTTCCTTAAAGCCATCGAGTATTTCTATGTCACCGTCGTAGATGTAAGCGGCAATCTTTTCAGCCTGTTTCCGGCTGACTGAAACCGGGGGCATGATCTTGAATTTTCGAATTGCAGGAGGCATCAGGCTTCTGTCTGGATCCTGTTTCTGTGTCCAGTTCACGATTGCATTGATAAATGATTTTTTATCTGGGAATGGTGCCATATAGTGAAGTCTGACGCCAGCTATGGGAGGCGCGATTCGTTTGCTCATGTCCATGCCCCCAGTAGCGCCGTGACAGCTTGAGCAATGGGACTTGTATAACTTTTCACCGTCTTTATGTAAATTACTTGCTAGTATAGATTGTGAGATAAGAAAAATGACTAAGGCTGAAAATTGTTGTGTAATATTCATATTAGTATTTTTATAAACTAAGGTTGTTTGGTTTTTGGTAGATTTTATTGCTGTTGAGGTTAAACCTAGCATAACTAGTTTATGGTGCTAGCTTCTTTTTCTTCCAGCAGAACCTGATTGTCGTAGGCAGCAAGAATTTTTTCAAATATGCCGATTTCATCATCCTCGCCCTGTTCAAATTCGTAGCTGTTAGGTTCGGCACCGAGTATTTTTTCAAAGCGATCTATTTCATTGGCCAGTTCGGGGTCAAACTTCATGGCCTTCATGTACATATTGCGTGCGCTGGTAAGAAACTCATCGCGGAAATCAGGGTCACGATTAATGCGGTCGCGAGTTTCTGCTTTTTTGTCGTCACTGAGTGGCATGTTATTTCTCCAGGGTAAATCAGGTTTGAGAATTTGGCTAAGGATTCATCCTAGCAGTGTATCTTTAGCCTGGTTGATTTGTGCTGCCAGATAATCAGAACCACCGCGGTCAGGGTGCAGTTTTTGCATCATGCGTTTATGTGCTTTGATGATCTCATCTTTACTGGCGCTCGGTTCGATACCCAGAATTTCACAGGCCTGCTTTCGATCCATTGCTGTTTGTGTGCGGGCCTGCTGGTTGTTTTGATTTTGCTGGCTGGAATTGTTTGCATGCTGGCGGAACTTGTCAATCAGGGGCAAATAGCGCAGCAACTGGGCTGCTTTGGGCAATAGGGCCACCGCGCCGGTAATGGCCGCAGTAATAAAATTGAGTCGGCCGGTAATGGCGAGAAAGCCCAGCACTGCGATGGCGCTGCCGGCTATTGTCCAGATGACCAGCTTTTTCTTTTCTTCGCCTTTGGCCTTTTTGATTTTGAACCAGACCAAATAAGCGATGGCCGCGACAGCAACAATGATGACAAAACGTGACATGGGTGTCGATTATACGATGCCTGGTGTTTTTGGTGAAATATAAATCACAGAGGGCTTTAACGATCTATAATGCAGGCATGAACGAGGGCATCGAAAAAATACTAGAGTACTGGTTTGGCGGCTTTCCCAACGCCTACAGTGCTGATCCATCACGCTTTAAAATGTGGTTTGAAGAAGGCCATAAATATGATCAGGAGATTTTTATCCAGTTTGGTGCGGTATACCAGCGTGCTGTCGAAGGCGGACTGGAACACTGGCTGGATATGCCCAGAGGGCGGCTGGCGGTAATTATATTGCTCGACCAGTTCTCAAGGCATATTCATCGCGGATCTCCTGAGGCCTTTGCGCAGGATACAAAGGCACAGGCAATTTGTCTCGAAGGCATTGGTGCGGGTGATGACCTAAAGCTGCACCCGGTTGAGCGCAGTTTTTTCTACCTGCCGCTGGAACATGCCGAAGATATTGATAAACAGAAATACAGCGTGCAGGCCTATAATCAGCTGCTTGCCGATGTGCCGGAACCCCATCAGGCACCTTACAGGGAGTTGCTGGAGTGGGCGATGAAGCATCATTATGTCATCGAGAGTTTTGGTCGCTTTCCTGAGCTGAATGAGATCCTTGGCAGGGAGAACACAGCAGAAGAGCTTGAGTTTATTGAGAATAAGGAATTTGCTTTTCTGTAGGCTTAATGCGCAACATATTTGTCTCTAATTTCACGACGTAATATCTTTCCAACATTGGTTTTGGGTAGTTCATTGGCGAAGACAATGCTTCTGGGTACTTTGTAGGCCGTCAGGTTTTCACGGCAATAAGTTTTTATATCGTCTTCTGTTAAGTTGGGGTTTTTCTTTACGATGACAGCCAGCACAGACTCGCCGCTTTTTTCATCGGGCCTGCCGACGACGCCAACCTCAAGCACATCAGGGTGCTCTGAAATAACGCCTTCAATTTCATTGGGAAAGACGTTAAAGCCGGAAACCAGGATCATGTCTTTCTTACGGTCAACGATTTTTATAAAACCGTCCTCGTTCATAACGCCAATATCACCTGTGTGCAACCAGCCATCGGCACTCAGCACATTGGCGGTTTCTCCAGGGCGCTGCCAGTAGCCCTGCATCACCTGTGGGCCGCGGATGCAGATTTCTCCCTGCTCGCCAATATCCAGCAGGTTCCAGTCATTGTCCTGTATGGAGGCTTCAGTTGATGAAATGGGCAGGCCGATCATGCCGTTGAATTCCTCCAGATCCAGTGGGTTCATGCAGGCAGCGGGTGAGGTTTCGGTCAGGCCGTAGGCTTCAATCAGCGCTTTGCCCGTGACTTCCTTCCACCGTTGAGCAACGGCATGCTGTATCGACATGCCACCACCCAGGGTTATTCTTAATTTCGAGAAATCCGCCTGTTTGAATTCAGGGTGATTGAGCAAAGCATTGAACAGGGTGTTGACCCCAGTGATGGCGGCAAACTTCAGGTTTTTAATTTCCCTGATGAAGCCATTAATGTCACGCGGGTTGGTGATTAAATAATTCATCCAGCCATGTTTCATAAAGGTCAGACAGTTCGCGGTGAGTGAGAATATATGATATAGCGGCAGAGCGGTAACAATGATCTCCTGATCATAGTGCACAACATTTTCTATCCAGGCAGAGGCCTGTTGCATATTGGCGACCATGTTTTTGTTGGTGAGTACGGCACCTTTTGATATACCGGTAGTGCCGCCAGTGTACTGTAGGAAAGCGATATCGTCATGATTGCAGGGCACGGTTTCAAAGCGGTGCTGTGCACCCAGTTTGAGTGCCTGCTTAAATGTAACTTTATTGGGAAGATGGTAACAGGGCACCATCTTCCTGATGTATTTGACCACCAGATTAATGATGGTGGATTTTGGAAATGGCAGCATGTCGCCCATGCGGGTAACAATAATGTTTTTAACCTCAGTTTCATCAACAATCTGTTCGAGTACGTGACAGAAATTTTCAACGATAATAATGGTCTCTGCACCAGAATCATTGAGTTGGTGCTTGAGTTCACGTGCTGTGTACAGGGGGTTGGTGTTAACCACAACCAGCCCGGCTCGGAGAATGGCAAAAATGGCAACAGGAATTTGCAGCAGGTTGGGCATCATTACTGCCACACGGCCACCCTTTTTCAAACTAAGTTCGTTCTTTAGATAGGAGCCCAGTTGAGAAGTGTATTGTTTGAGCTCTACGTAGCTTATGGTCTTGCCAAAGTTGGAAAAGGCAGGCCGATCGGAGTATTTCTCAACACTTTTATCAAAGACTTCAGCAACAGAGGCAAACTCGTCAACGGAGATGTACTCTGGAATACCCTGTGGATAACTATCCAACCACGGCTTCATGTTTTGCTCCTATGAAACAGGTTCAGGTGATACATTTAGAATAACGCTAGTTAAGATGTATTGACCTGATTATTGTCAAGAGATTGCACGGTTAATAGTCACGCCACCAGAGGGAAAGCTCGGGGATGTAGGTAATAATAATCAGCCAGACAAACATCAGCAATAGAAAAGGCAGGGTTGCCTTGAATAATTTTACAACAGGCTGCTTGAATCGCTCGCTGGCGATAAAAAGGTTGATGCCAACGGGTGGCGTTGAGTAACCTATTTCAAGATTGGCGAGAAAAATAATGCCAAGATGAACCGGGTCAATACCATAACGGGTGGCGAGCGGCAGGATAAGAGGAACGACAACAACGATGGCGGAGAAAATATCCATCATTGCGCCTATCAGTAACAGGAATAAATTCAGCAATAATAGAAATCCCAGTTTGCTGTCGATGTGCTGCTCCAGAAAAGCCAGTATTTTCATTGGAATTTGTGCATCGACCAGTAAATTAGTCAGCCCCAGGGCAATCAGTAAAATAATAAGCAGGCTGCCGAATAGAATGCTGGCTTCGGTGAGGATGGCAAATAGCTGTGTGCGCAGGTTTATTTGTCGGTAAACCACGGTTTCAATAAACAGCACATAGGCGGCAGTGGCAGCGGCGGCTTCCATAATGGAAACTATGCCGCCAAAGATGCCGGCGATGATGGCTATCGGTAGCATCAGGTCCCAGAGGGTGCCACGTATACTGCTGATGAGCGCAGAAAGTTTGAACTCAATGCGCTTTATCTGATGTCGTTGCCCCGTGAACATGCTGTAAACCGCCAGCATAATCATCAGCAGCAGCCCCGGTATGATGCCGGCCATAAACAGCTGTTCAATATTGACACCGGCAACAATGCCAAAAATTAAAATCGCCAGGCTGGGTGGAAACAGCAGGCCGAGTGAGCCGGATGTGGTGAGCAGGCCAAGGGAGAAGTTTTTTCGATAGCCTTCCTCGCTGAGGATAGGGTAGAGCAAACCGCCGAGCGCAAGAATAGTGACACCGGACGCCCCGGAAAACATGGTAAAGAAGGCGCAGGCACCGATAGCCGCGATAGCGATGCCGCCGGGCAGCCAGCTGAAAGCGGCGTGAAAGAATACCACCAGCCTTTTTGCAGCGCCGCCGGATGACATGATCACGCCGGCCAGAATAAACAGGGGCAGGGCAATCATATTGGGGGATGCGGCCAGGCGGTTCATTTCGATGATGAGCAGGTCCGGGCTGAGGTCCAGCGTCTGGCTGGCGAGCAGGCCACCGGCGGCCAGCGCGGAGAATAGCGGCACGCCGAGCAGTGCAATAATGACCAGGACAATAATGGCGATGACAATCATTGGTCTTCGGGTAGCGGGCAGACGGGCCTGAAGCAGAGAATAAAAAAGTGCAGGCTGAGAAGTGCAAAGCCAAGCGGGTAGATCAGCGTGAATGGTAAGGTCCAGCGTTCGTTAGGGGGTGCGTATTGCCATTCGTCCAGGCAGAACTGGATGGCGGGGTAGCATAGAACGGCACAGACCAGTGCGGTGAAAAGCCATAAGGGCGCACAAAGACGGTTACGCCATTGCCTGCTCAACAAGGGTGAGAGTGCATCGATCCGGATATGGCGCAGTTGTGGGGTGGCGAGCACGGCACCCATGGCACCACAGACCAGTAATAAATGCCGATTGATGATTTCGATTTCAGGGTAGCCAAAATCCAGCGTGTTACGAATGATAATCTGGAACAGGGACAGCGCCAGTATTAAAAAAAGACTGGTAGCGGCAACCCAGCCTTCAATAACGGTTAGTTTTTTTTCCAGTTTGTTGAGCAAGTTTGTGATTATGGTTTTTTAGTTTGAGTGCTACGGTACTGCTCCAGCAGGCTACGTGCCCTGTTGGAAAAATCAGCGGGAATGTAGTTGCTATCTTCCAGGTGTCTGGCGGCTTCATCCCTGATTTGAAGAAACTCTTTCATATCACTGTCATTCCAGTCCCATAGAAATTTAATGCCATAGCGTTCAAGAAGATTACGACTTCTTGTGTTTTCAAAGCGTGCGTTCTTGCGAACTTTGTCACTCATGATCTTGCCAGTGGTTTTTAATAACTGCTGAAGGTCGTCGGGAAGTTTGTCAAAAAAACGATTACTGATAACCAGTCCGCCGATGGCATTGGTGACGGCAATGTTGGTGCCGTATTTAAGTTTGGTGTGCCACTGCAGGCCGATAGCGCCGAAGGTTGAAATATAAACCGTGTCGATGCCACCATGCCTGGCTGAAAGTTGCGGGTAGACATCGATAATGGAAAGTGGCACCGGCGAAATATCCGCTGCCTTAAAAAAGGCCTCGCCCAATGGGTCGCCCTGCCATAGCCAGATGCGGCTTTTTTTCATGTCTTCGATGGATTCAATTTTATTTTTTGAGAAAAAGTGGATAAAGCCAACTTCCGGCCAGCCCAGAAGCTCGAAGCCGTTTTGTTTAAAGCCCGCTTCTATCTCCGGCATTAGCTGGTCGCGCACGTAGTCCGACTCGTTGGTGTTTTTAAACAGGAAAGGCATTTCGAGTACCCGTGCGGGGGAATAAATGCGGCCGATGCCATAGCCCGTGAACAGGCCACCCTGAAGCTGGTTTTTGCGGATCTTGCGCAGCACATCCGGCTCGTCACCCATGACGCCACCCGAATACATTTTAAATTTCAGGCGCCCCTGGCTTTTTGTTTCAACTTCCCTGACCCAGTTATCCAGTATTTTTGACCAGGCCGTGCCGGTGGGCAGCAGAGTGGCAAATTTCAGGGTGTAGCTTTCTTTTGCAAAAGCCAGTGATGAGGTCAGCAGGGCAATGGTTAAAACCAGCGATCTTAAAACCATTTATCTTCCTCCTTTAGTAACAGTTTGGCTTTGCGTTTGGCAATATTATTTAGCAGCGCCAGATCGGGGTTCAAGTCCTCGGGAGCATTGATGATTTTTGTCAGCCGGTTGTGGAAGTCCTCGCGATCCATTTTTTGCCTGGAAAGGTATTGCGCCTGCAACAGGTCAGCGACCAGTAACTGGTCGTCGGTGATTTCGCGGGCGCGATCAAAATGGGCCTCAGCCTTTTTGAAGTCGCCACCGAACATGGGGGAACGGCCGCCGTAGAAAACACCAAAGTACATGTGTGCGCCACCGTAGTAAAAAGTATCATCCAGTTCCAGTACGCGTTGCATGAGCGCAGTGGGTTTGGGCAGTTCGATCAGGCTTTCAGAACGGTCGCGATTATTGTCTATCCATTTTGCCCAGTTGCTGGCGGTCCAGAATACAGCGCCAACATCATTGTCATCCATCTGTGCCAGCATCGTCTCCAGTTCTTCCATGGGCATGGTTCTTATATTTTTATACCCGTTGACACTAAGTGCGTGCAGGCCGTGTTTTAGCCCGCGCATATAAAAGTTCACTGCGCGTTTGGGCCTGTTGTCTTCGTTAAAGCCATAGCCGAGGCCATAGTAGGCCTGTGCGGCATAGATACGCAGGGAGTCGTTATCTGGGTCGATGTGAATCATGCCTTCGAGCATGTTGATATTGGTGGGGATGGCGTTTTCAGCCAGCAGCAGATCGGTTTCCTGGTTCAGGGCGTAGATACCGCCTTCGATCAGGGGAGTGGACGAGCGAACCAGTATTTTATCCATGGAGCAGCCGCCGAGTACGGTGCTAATAAGGAGCAGGAGGGTGAACCTCATCATGGTTGTTTTATTCCAAGTGTTTATAAATATTTAATTGAGCTAATACTAATGGAAAAACCAGTATCCTGCCATGATGGCTGTGGTTATTCCGGCGGCATCGGCGATCAGGGCGCAGCCGATCGCGTGGCGTACGTGGCGAATGCCGACACTGCCAAAATAAACTGCAAGCACATAAAAAGTAGTTTCGGTGCTGCCCTGCATGATTGCAGCCAGCGTCGCCGGGAAGGAATCGACACCGTGGGTGCTCATGGTCTCCAGCATCATCGCGCGGGCACCGCTGCCGCTGAGCGGTTTCATCAGGGCGGTAGGCAGGGCCTGCACAAAATCGGTATTGAAACCCAGCAGCGTGACCAGGTATTCAACACCGACCAGTAAGCCGTCGAGTACGCCGCTGGCACGCAGTACGCCAATGGCGACCAGCATGCCGACCAGATACGGGATTAGCTTGACGGCGACATCAAAACCTTCTTTGGCACCGTCGATGAAGGCATCGTAGACATTGAGTTTTTTCCACCAGCCGTAGCTGAGAAACAGCATGATCAAACTAAACAAAACCAGATTGCCCAGCAGGCTGGAAGTTGAAGAAATCTGGTCGGCGGGCTGGCTGACTAGATAGCTGGCCAGCGCGCTGAGCAGGATGCTAAAGCCGGCAAAATAGCCGAGTACGACCTTGTTCAGCAGGTTGATTTTCTGCACGTAAGACACTGCCAGCAAACCGGCCAGTGTGGAAGCCGAAGTCGCCAGCAGGATAGGGATGAATACTGCAGTCGGGTCGGTAGCGCCCTGCTGGGCGCGGTACATAAAAATGGTGATCGGCAATAAAGTGACCGATGAGGTGTTCAGTACCAGAAACAGAATCTGTGCGTTGCTGGCGGTGTCCTTGTTCGGGTTCAGCGTCTGCATGTCCTGCATTGCCTTCAGGCCCATCGGGGTGGCGGCATTGTCCAGGCCCAGCATGTTGGCGGCGATGTTCATGGTGATGCTGCCGTGGCTGGGGTGGTTGCGTGGAATTTCCGGCATCAGCCTGAGAAACAGTGGCTCAAGTCCGCGTGAAAGAAGGTTGATTAGGCCTGACTGCTCGGCGATACGAAAAAAGCCCAGCCAGAGGCATAGAACCCCGATCAGGCCGATGGCGATTTCAACACCCAGCCCGGCCATGTTGAATGTGGATTGAACCAGCTCGGCAAAAATGGCGCCATGGCCGGTGACCAGCCACTGGTATAGCGCTGCGGCAAAAGAGATGGCAAAAAAACCGAACCAGATGTGTACTAGCATTCTGTATCCCGAATCATTTTGTGGATATCAGGATGAAGGATGCCGATATTAAAAGCGTTGTGCAACCATCCGCTGGTTTTTAGTTTATGCCGATGTCCCGACCTGAGAACGTGTCCAGGCAATCAGCTGCTCCAGGTTCATCGCCCCTGCCTGCTGCGCAACCACCCTGCCGTTTTTGAAGATAGCTAGTGTTGGAATACTGCGAATGCCGTAATGGGCGGCAATCGCCTGTTCGTTCTCGGTGTTGAGTTTGCCGAGGCGAAGCTGTGGTTCCAGCTGTTGTGCGGCCTGCTCAAAAACCGGTGCCATCATTTTGCAGGGACCACACCAGGGCGCCCAGAAATCGACCAGCACGGGAATGTCGTTATTGTTGATCATGCGATCAAAGTTATTGCTGTTGAGTTCAACCGGGCGATGGTTGAACAGAGGTGCGCCACATTTTCCGCAGGTACCGCCCGCATCGAGTCGATTGGCGGGAATGCGGTTGGTGGTTGCGCAGATCGGGCAGGCAACGTGTACGGGGTTGGTCATAATTATATCCAGTAGTGCTTCAATTAAAGATATTATTGGGGTAGATGTACTGGTTTCAAGGCATCAGCTGGTTGGTGTTTTTATAATTTTAAAGAGTGACAGCTTGTGTCAAAAACAGGTACTTATATTGTCGTGCTGAAAAGCGAGTGTGCCAAAACCATCGGGATTGGCAGGCTGGGACCGTTCCGGATTAAGAGAGGCTATTATGTTTATGTCGGTAGCGCCATGGGGCCGGGGGGTGTGGCATCGCGCCTGAAACATCATTGCAAAATCAGTAACAGGCCGCATTGGCATCTGGATTATTTGCGCGCTGAAACCAGGTTTTATGCGGCCTATGCGCTTCATTCAGCAGATAGACGAGAGTGTGACTGGGCTATGTTATTGTCAAAAAGTGAGCTGGCAGATGCGCCAATGCAAGGCTTTGGTTCTTCGGACTGCCGGTGTGATACGCACCTGTTTTATTTTTCATCGGCCAGAGACGTGGTAACCGCTATTCAGACCTTGAACGGAGTTCAGAAGATTGAAGGCCTGTTTTGATAAATGCCGGAGATTAACCCAGCAGGGCATCAATTTTTGCCAGCAGCTCTTTTTTCTCTGGTGGCTTTACCACGTAATCTTTCGCACCCTGACGTTTAGCCCAGACCTTGTCGGTTTCCTGGTCTTTGGTGGTGAGCATGATCACGGGAATGTGCTTGGTTTCTTCTTTGGTAGTGATCTGGCGGGTGGCCTGAAAGCCACTGATACCTGGCATGACTACATCCATTATGACCAGATCGGGTTTTTCAATAATGGATTTTGCAATGCCCTCTTCGCCACTAACAGCAGGAATAACTTCATGCCCGGCTGACTCCAGTATTTTTGTGGTGCCGGATAGTAAGGTGGGTGAATCGTCAACGACAAGAATGCGCGCCATAAATAAAACCTTATAACAGTTATTTGATATAAGCCTACAATATAAGTGGAACACTTAACAAGGTATATTTACAGTAAGCGAATTTTTATTTGATCCTGAAATTTGAATTTGTATTTATTCGTTCTATTATGTTTTTAAGGAAATCTGGATAACCTATGTTTCGCATCATTTCTTCCATGGTCATACCGCTTGCTTTATTGGGACTGGCTATTTTATTGTACCCAAAGCTGGGTGGTCTGCCGGACTCTCAGTTAGTCGTTATTAAGTTTGCGCCACTGGCTATTGCGATAATAAGCATGAGCCTCTGCCTGAGGTTTAACCGTAGTCTGGTGTTCTTTGCGACACTGGCGCTGGTTAGTGTTTATGGTCTGATGCAATGGTATCTGCCACGGCTGGGCTGGGTTGAGGCAAAAACCGTGTGGACGGCGTTGTGCCTGTTATTGCCGTTCAATATTATGGTGGTTTCTCTATTAAAAGAGCGAGGCATGCTGACTTTGTGGGGTGTGAGTCGGTTTGCGATATTGCTGTTACCCGCGCTAATTATTATTGTTGTGGTGAAATATTACCCTGATCCAGTGCTGCGGCTGTTGACCTGGCGTTTTGTTGATCAGCCTATGCTGAATCAGCTGGATTTCGCTCAGTTGCCCCTGGTGATGATGGTGATTGCAGTATTAGCACTGAATGGCCGCTGGTTTTTACGAACCACGGCACAGAATAGCGCTTTGCTGATTATGCTGGTCGCTGCTATCGAGATGCTGTACTTCAGAGATGAGCCATTGGTTAGTGCCGTTTTTGCCTGTGCAGGCATGTTGATGCTGGTGATTGCCGTGATACAGGAATCGTGGAGCATGGCCTACATTGATCAGCTAACCAATTTGCCCGGCCGGCGTGCACTGGATGAAGAGATGCTCAAGCTGGGCAGTAATTATGCTATCGCCATGCTGGATATCGACCACTTCAAAAAATTCAATGATACCTACGGTCATGATACCGGTGACCAGGTGCTGCAAATGGTGGCAGCAAGGATCAGGCAGTCGGTCTCTGGCGGCAGGGCCTTTCGTTATGGTGGTGAGGAATTCACCATTGTTTTCCCGGGCAGGTGTGCAGAAGATACGTTGGCCATACTGAATGGCGTGCGGGAAAATGTGGGTAGCAGTAAATTTCAGGTGCGCAAAAAAGAACGCC
>JAPHSZ010000155.1 GCA_026196545.1 Gammaproteobacteria bacterium | reverse complement strand
CGTTAGCAAGGGCTTTGAAGAGGGAAACGCACAGGATGAACTACGAATGTTGGGCTTCTTACTGGCGAGTGGCCGTACTCGTGTCAGACGTTAAGTTGTTGATGTATTGATGTTTTCTGTCTAAGCGGCCTATTTTTAGTTACAAACAGTTTTTATCCCTGGTTTCTATCATCTTTGTATTCTGGTAGGTTTTGCATGGTATCTAATTGAGTGATTTATTTATGAAAATCAGGTCTTTAATTTTTAGTTCTATTTTGCTGTGTATGTATTCGTTTATTGAGGTTCAAGCGGGTACCCTTGATGATATCAGTTTCACTGACCTGAAACTCGAACTGGGCACATCCTTACCTGATGGTAGCAGCATTACGGTAACACAGGTTGAATCATCTATTTCCGGAGCATGTGCACCTGATATAAGTTTGGGAGAGCTTAGTTCCAAAATCTATAACAATCATACTACTTCTTTTTGTTCTGGTATCTCCAGTCATGCCACATCAGTAGCTACACGATTTTATGGTACAGTCACATCATCGTCTACTGCGATTGGCACCATTGATTTATATGAAGCAAATAACTGGGTAGGTAATGGGTTTCTGAACACACTTGCAGCTGGCTTGCTTACCGATACCACAGGTTTTTCTGCAGCACGTTTAGTTAATCATAGCTGGAGTGGGAACTCTACGACTACGACACCAAACGTAAATTCAGACATGCTCCACAGAATTGATTTTTCAGTTGAAGTTGATGATTACATTCATGTTGTCGGTGTGGGTACTAATACTATAACCAGCCCTATTCCCTCTAATAGTTTTAATGCTATTGTGTCGGGAGTGTCTTATGAAACCGGGGTCACAGGAACAACTACAATTGATGCTACTTATGTCAGCGCAAGAGCCAAACCTGATGTAGTTGTGCCCGAAACAACTGGAAGTGCCAGTGCAGCGAGAACATCTTCTGCTGTAGTTTTGTTGGTTGATCATGCCCATAAAAACCCTTCGTTGTCTAATGGTAGCGCAAGCAATAGAAATGGTGACACCATTTACAATGCAGAACGTTCTGAAACGATTAAGGCTATATTGATGGCCGGTGCAGACAGAAACACTTTGGGTAATACGAATCCAGTTTTTGATATTCCTGATGATAATCCTGACCAGGGTATTGTTCCTGTTGATGTTACTGACTATCGTTCAACTGGTAACCAAACCTCAAACGGTCTGGATACACGTTTCGGTGCAGGACAAATCAATGTTTATAACAGCTATTATATTCTTGATGCAGGTGAGCAGAACAGTGTAGAAGATGGCGGTTCAATATTTTCCAAAGTTGGGTTTGATTATGATCCATCATTTGGTGGTTTGAATAGCAGTAATGCTGCTGCAACATATGGTTTTATAACTAGTGCTGCTGGTGGACAAAAATTAAAAGCCTCACTGGTCTGGAACCTTGATGTTTTAACCGCGACTACCGATAACTTTTATAATTTGGATTTACAGCTCATCGATGTTACTGGTGGCGGTGCAGAAGTGATTGTTTCTAATAGCAGTGTTGATAATACTGAGAACCTCTGGCTGGACCTGTTGAGTAATCGTAGCTATAAGCTAAAAGTGATTAAAGGGCCAGGTCAGGCGGATTTTGAATGGGATTATGCACTGGCCTGGCAGATTATAGGTGTCACTGTGGCAGAAACCGCTGGTAATACAGTAACAGCTGAAGACGGTACTATAGACACTTTCAGTTTGGTGCTGGATAGCCCACCTGCTGGTGATGTAGTGATTGATATAGTGAGTTCCAACACGGCTGAAGCAACGGTATCTCAGGCCAGTGCCACCTTTACCAGTAGTGACTGGAACATACCTCAAGTTATTACAGTCACTGGTGTTAACGATGCATTGGATGATGGTGATAACAACTACAGCATCAACTTTACTGTTAGTAGTGCTAATGATGTTAGCTATGATGGAATGATTTTGGAAAGCATAGCAGCCAGTAATAAAGATGATGATGCAACTTTCAGTTTTGTTGATCAGAACAATGTAGCACTAAATACCATAACGACGTCTAATGCTGTTGTTATTACCGGGTTACTAAGTTCCACTGCTATTTTAATTACGGGTGGTGAGTACAGTATTAATGGTGGCGCTTACACATCAACAGCAGGTTCTGTTAATAACAATGACAGTATTTTGGTGCGTATCACTTCATCCATATCTGAATTAACATCGGTTTTTGCAACACTAAGCGTTGGTGATCTTAGTTCTGTATTTACGGTGACCACTGATGCAGATTCTGATGGTGATGGTATCGTTGATACTGTGGATGCTTTCCCAGATGATGCCACTGAGACAGTTGATACAGATGCTGATGGTGTAGGTGATGGCGCAGATGCATTTCCGAATGATGCTACAGAAACTGTAGATACTGATAATGATGGAATAGGAGACAATGCTGACGCATTCCCATCCAATATTGCCGCTTCGGTGGATGCCGATGCTGATGGTTTGCCTGATGAATGGAACTCCAGCTGCGATGTCACATGTCAGAATGATTCAGGGTTAACATTGGATGTTACTGATAATGTTGTTAGCAGTGGCGGTGGTGGTGGAAGTCTAGATCCGTTATTGTTGGGTCTGTCGACCTTACTGTTCACGAAATATCGTAGAAGATATATTTTTTAATTAAAAAATAAGGATAGAAGAGCTTAAATAAAAAAGGCACAACACCAAAAGTGTTGTGCCTTTTTTTTAATACCTTCTTTCTTTTATCTACGGTTTGGTTGTAATACTAAAGGTCGCACTTACGCCACCAATCGTCAGCACCGTATCCGTCTGTGTGCTATTGGTCGCCGCACTGGTCTGACGCAGCAGCACACGACTCAATACACTCACCGTACCCGGTGCCGAAGCCCAGGTACCACCATCGATGCTGTACTCACCGCCGGTGATCGAGATGGGCGCATCGGCATTAATGCCTGACACCTGAATACTGTTAGTTGAGTTATACAGGTAGTTCAACTGGGCACCGGTGCGGTCATAGTAGCTAAACTGGTTGGGTGTGGTGTCTGGTGCAGGTGCAGCTTTAGTGGTGATACTGAAGGTTGCACTGACACCACCAATGGTCAGCACCGCATCGGTCTGCGTCGTACCGGTAGAAGCACTGGTCTGACGCAGCAGCACACGACTCAAGTTACTGACTGTACCCGGTGCAGACGTCCAGGCACCACCATCGATGCTGTACTCACCGCCGGTGATCGAGATGGGCGCATCGGCATTAATGCCTGACACCTGAATGCTGTTGGTCGAGTTATACAAGTAGTTCAACTGGGCACCGGTTCGGTCGTAGTAGCTGAACGGGTTTGGTGTGGTATCAGCAATAAAGGCTTTAGTCGTGACACTGAAAGTCGCACTCACATCACCAATGGTTAGTACCGCATCGGTCTGGGTGCTGCCGGTGGCTGCACTGGTCTGACGAAGCAGCACACGACTCAAGTTACTGACCGTACCGGGTGCAGACGTCCAGGCACCACCATCGATGCTGTACTCACCGCCGGTGATCGAGATGGGTGCATCAGCCACAATGCCCGAGACCTGAATGCTGTTGGTCGAGTTATACAAGTAGTTCAACTGGGCATCGGTTCGGTCATAGTAGCTGAACTGATTGGGTGTGGTGTCTGGTTCTGCCTCAGTAGTCACGGTAAAGGTATCGCTAACTCCACCAATGGTTAGTACGGCATCAACTGGAGTAGACCAACTTGCTGATGAAGTGGTGCGTACCGTAATGCTACCTCCGTTATCAATAGAACCTTCAGTTGATATATAAGCACCGCCGTCAATGCTGTATTCACCATTGGTAATAAATACGGGCGTAGCTGCATCAAGACCAGTAATAATCACACTATCAGAATAAACCAGAGTAGAAAGCGGCTTATCAGTTTGATCGCTAAAATTGAATGCATCGGGCACAGTGTCGATAACTACAGCAGCGTCTCCAGGCCCCTTGTTAAAGTTGGCATAATAGCCAAGGAAAGGTCCATCGACCATTGGGTTGCCATTGTTGCCGTCACCATTTACATCTCGAGAAACAAGTTCCCAGACTGCCATAGGATCCGGTGGTGTACCGGCAGCACCTAGCCATAAATTGTTAGTGACTGAAGCGGCTCCATCAGGATCATTCCATACGCCATCGATATCCCAGAGATTAACAACATCAATATTAGTTGAAGCACCCCAGTCAAACGGGGCGTGCATACCTAATTGTCCTGCGCCGACTGTTATTGTTATAGCTGGACCTGAAAGCGCTGCTGATCCTGCTGGACAGCCGGTAGCCTCTATTTCAGCAATGGTGCAGCCACTATCGAAACTATAGGTGCCGGGGCCAAATACACGAACGTGATGGGCTGTCCACACAGTACCAAAAAATGTAGTTGGACCATCTGTGGCAATAGTCATATTAAAGTTGGTATCAGTTACGGCTATATTTGTTGTTTGATCCCAGTTAAATACGACATCATTTGTACCACCCATTACTGATCCAGCGCCATCCAGCATCGTGAAATTGCCAAACTGATTTGGTGTGACATCCGTATCCAGTGTTAGCCCTGAAGCACTTTGACAGGCTATATCACAACCAGCATTCCAGGCATCGGGTAGACCGTCTTCATCTACATCAATTGAAGCGGCAACATTAGTTGGGAAAGCATCTGCATTATCACCAACACCATCTCCATCTGAGTCGTATGCTTCTGATGGATCTAATGGGAATAGGTCACATATGTCACCAACGGTGTCAGTATCCGAATCTATCTGATCAGGATTAGGATCTACAGGACAATTATCATTACTGTCAGTTATACCATCACTATCAGTGTCAATGAATACAGCTATTCCGGGTCCCTTGTTAAAGTTTGCATAATAACCAAGGAAGGGCCCATCAACCATTGGGCTGCCATTAATACCGTCAGCATTAGCATCTCGGGAAACCAGATTCCAGCTTGCTTCAGGGTCTGGTGATATACCAGCAGCACCTAGCCATAAATCGTTAATGGGTGAAGCAGCACCATCAGGATCATTCCACACACCATCAATATCCCAGAGATTAACAACATCAATATTAGTTGAAGCACCCCAGTCAAACAGGGCGTGCATGCCTAATTGTCCAGCACCTATTGTCATAGTTACAGCTGAACCTGTAGCTGCAGCTGAACCGGCTGGACAACCGGTAGCCTCTATTTCAGCAATTGTACAACCACTATCGAAACTATACGTGCCGGGACCAAATACACGAACGTGATGAGTTGTCCAAACAATACCAAAAAATGTAGTCGGGCCTTCTGAGGCGATGGTCATATTGAAGTTGGTATCAGTTTCGGCTGTGTTTGCCGTTTGATCCCAACTAAATGCGACGTCATTAGTACCACCCATTGATGATCCACTACTGTCCAGCATTGTGAAGTTACCCAGGCTTTCCTGTACGGTTATATTTGCCGTAGCTGTTACGCTGCCAGTTATGATATCTGTCACCGTGAAGTCAAAGCTATCTGCTCCTGTGTATCCAGGTGCAGGTGTGTAAGTCAGTATTCCTGCGCCATCATCAGCAAGCATGCTGTTGGTTACAACTGGCTGTGTCGTACTAACCAGAGAAATATTGTCATTATCAGCATCGCTACAGTGAGACAGCAGGTCATTGGCGACATCAATGCTCAAAGGTGTGTCTGGTTGTGCATCAAGAGTGGCATCATTACAGGTGGGTGCGGTGTTAGGTACGGGGTCACCAGGTGGTACAAGTGGAGGTGTCATGGCAAGGTTGAAGTTGGTGCTGAACCCTAAAAAAGGACCATTGACCATAGCAAATCCGCGTGTGCCATCGCCGTCACCGTCGATGGAAGCCAGGTTCCAGATACTGTCACTGCCCCATATTGGTAGTCCAAAAGCAGCGTTATAGTTCCATAATTCCAGCACGTGCATATTTGTATTATTGGACCAATCGTACAGCACATGTGAAGCAAGCTGATTTTGGGCAACAGTTAATGTGAGATCAGGCCCTTCAACGATATCAGGATTACCATTTTCAAGAGTTACATCTGTTACTACAGGGTCACCATTAGGTCCCGTAGGGCGGGAACCTGATGGGTCACAGTCAAAACGCCCAGCTGCAATATCTTCTCCCGTACAGTCAGTGTCGATGTTGTAGGTACCAGGTTCAAATACCCTGATGTCGTGGGCTGTCCAGAGAGCTCCAAAAAAGGTTGTTGGAGAAGACAGCGTCATAGATGTATCAGTACATGATTCAATATCGCATGTTAATGTATCGTCAAAAGTACCACCCACATCTGTGGCACCTCCCATAGCAAATCCGGTATTATCAAGCATGGTGAAATTACTGCCACTGATAGTATGCATTTCCGCATAGGCTGTGAGCGATGTTAGAGACAGCAAGGCCGCTACTGCATATTTTTTTAAAGATTGAATTTGTTTAAACGCTGAGATGTGTTGTGTTTCCATGAGCCCCTTCCTGTTATGTGGAAATCGCATGTTAACCGAGAATATGGGGGGGGGGTAAAGTCTTTGATTCTATTAGCATTTACTTATGAAGTGGGTATCCGATATAATGCCATTTTCAAGTTGCCGCACGTGTTCGGTAACGTATTAAGCATACTAATTCAGGAAAACCATGAGCAAGCAGACCGAATCCATTGATGTTAAAAGTTACATGTCTCAGTTGGGACAGCGCGTGCGTGCGGCTTCGCGTGAGATTGGTCGGGCAGAAACGGCGGTCAAGAATAATGCGCTGAATGTGATGGCTGATCGCATCGATGCTGAGGCTGCAAAGCTGAAGCAGGCCAATGTTCTGGATCTGAAAGCGGGCAAGGCCAAAGGCCTGGATGCGGCTTTGCTGGATCGCCTTGAACTCACTGATGCACGTATTGAATCGATGTCCGAAGGCCTGCGCCAGATTGCATCCTTAGAAGATCCTGTTGGCGTCATCACCGATATGGCTTACCGTCCTTCCGGTATCCAGGTCGGGCGTATGCGTGTGCCTCTCGGTGTTATTGGTATTATTTACGAATCACGCCCCAACGTGACCGCCGATGCCGCGGGTCTGTGCCTGAAGTCGGGCAACGCCTGTATTTTGCGTGGTGGCTCGGAAGCCTTTTATTCCAACCAGGCGATTGCTGAGTGTATTCGCTATGGCCTGGAGCAGGCGGGTTTGTCAGGCGATGTGGTGCAGGTGGTTGAGACTACTGACCGTGAAGCCGTCGGCGAAATGCTGCGCATGAAAGATGATGTCGATGTGATTATCCCACGCGGAGGCAAGAGCCTTATTGAGCGCATTACTAATGAATCATCCGTGCCCGTGATTAAACATCTCGATGGTATTTGTCATGTGTATATTGATGCCGATGCGGATATGGAAAAAGCCATCAGTGTCGCGGTTAATTCTAAGACGCAACGCTACGGCACCTGCAATACGATGGAGACTCTGTTGGTATCAGAAAAAGTAGCAGCTGAGGTATTGCCAAAACTTTGTGATGAATACAAAGCCAAAGGAGTTGAGCTGCGCGGCTGTGAAAAAACCCGCGCTATTGTTGATGGTGTGAATGCTGCCACCAATGAAGACTGGGATACCGAATACCTGGCACCGATTCTTTCGATACGCGTGGTTGATGGTATCGATACTGCGATTGAGCACATCAATACCCACAGCTCACAACATACCGAGTCCATCATCACCGAAAACTACACACTGGCTCGACGTTTCCTGCGTGAAGTGGATTCCAGCTCGGTGATGGTCAATGCTTCAACACGTTTTGCTGATGGTTTTGAGTATGGTCTGGGTGCTGAGATCGGTATAAGTACCGATAAATTACATGCGCGTGGGCCGGTGGGGCTGGAAGGGCTGACCAGTCAGAAGTATGTTGTTTTGGGGGATGGGCATGTTCGTAGCTAGTTTAAAGAAGTCTGATGACAGGTAATTAGTCACCAGACAAAAATAAATTCTAGATCACACTTCTTCTACGAAGCTGAATTACAAGCAGTGACAACAGGCTTAGTAGATACAGGTTCATACTACCGCCGCCTCCACCGTCACCACTGCTGCTAGTGCTAGCGGTTTTTTCTAATGTTAAGCCTGAATTAGTTTGACAGCTTGTATCACAGTCAGCATTCCATTCATCAGGTTGACCGTCATTATTAACATCCACTGAGGCCGCAATGTTGTCGGGGAAAGCATCTGCATTGTCACCGACGGTATCGCTATCGCTATCCGCCCACTCATTGGTGTCGTTAGGAAATACATCGGCACTGTCATTGACGTTATCACCATCGGTATCGGCCATCAGTGGATTGGTGCCGAGCACGGCTTCAGCAATATCGGTCAGTCCATCATTATCATCATCAGTATCACAGGCATCGCCTTCGGCGTCCCCATCGGTGTTGGTTTGAGAGGTGTTGCTGATGGTGGGGCAGTTGTCTGCATTATCTCCAATGGTGTCGCTGTCAGTATCAATTTCTGTTGTTATTGTAAACGTATCACTAATTCCTCCAATGGTTAACACTGTATTAACTGCTGTCAGACCGGAGGAAGAAGAAGTGGTTCGTACCGTGACACTATCACTGTTATTAATAAAGCCATTCTGTGATGTATAAGCACTACTATTGATGTTGTACTCACCACCAGTAATTGAAATAGGTGAGGAAGGATTTAAGCCTGTAATAGAAATTGTGTTAGATGTAATTAATGCATTAAGTGCAATACTGGTTTGATCGGTAAAGCTAAATGGATCTGGTATGGTATCGGTGAGTGTGGTTACGCTCCATGTATAATTACCATCGCCTACAGTGACAACAACATCGGTTGCGGTGTAGTAATTAGCCGATGATGTTGTGCGTAGTTGCAGGGTATCGCCGTTGCTGGCGGTGCCTGTAACTGTGGTATAGGCACCGCCATTGATGCTGTATTCACCGCCAGTAATGGAAATCTCCACATCGATATCAAGACCTGTGATGCTTAGAATCTCTGAAATGGTTAAAGTGTTTAGTGCTACATCACTTTGATTAGTAAAAACAAGTTCATCGGGTGTTAAGTCTAGAGGAGTGTACCTTTGAATTGTGCCATTAGTGTCGCAGACATAAATGGTGATCGGTGTGGTGGCAGCGAGTATGCTTGTTCTTACGCTAAAAGTGTATGTACTGTCACTCAAGATAGACCAGCTAGCGCCATCATCAATAGTTTCCTGTACGTTGCCATCTAACTTATAGAATGCAGATGAATTTGGATCTTCGAGTAAAAATAAAGCCTCTCCTGTATTTGTACTCCATGTTAAACCATCGTCGGTACTTATCATTGCTTCCGTGTAAACAGTGGTAGGGTTGAATGGGTCAAACCACAAGGATGTTGCTTCATTAAATCCTGTGAACTGATATACATGGTTCCAGTTCACGCCGGCATTACTACTCCTGTATATTGCCGCCTCATTAAAGGGGGCAAACGGGTTGTATCTTGTCCCCATATAGACCGTGGTGGGTGTGTCAGGATCTATAGTGACAAAATTAAAGTCAGGGTAAGTGAATTTTTTCAACCAGGTATCACCCCCATCCGTAGTTTGGTACAGCCCACCTCCAGAAAAGGTGTTTAAGGTTGTGAGATACAATCTGTCAGGTGTAACTGGGTCAATAGCAATAGATGATATTTCTGGGTAATCACGTTCTGAAGTAAGGTCTAAGCTTACACTCCAGTTTGTTCCTCCATCAGTGCTCTTATAAAGGATGGTGCCCGATGAGACGTAAATTGTTGATGGTGTTATCGGGTTAACAGTAATGTGATGGGTCCAACCGGAATATATAAGGTTCCAATTGCTGCCGCTATCAGTACTTATATAGAGTCCTAAATTCGTTGCTGCGTAGACTGTTGCGGGTGTTACTGGGTCGGAGGCTAGTTTATATATATATGCGCCAGCTGGGCTCATGCTGTCCCAGCCTGCATTCACATTTTGCCCAAATGAATAAAGTAATATGAAAATTAGGCTGTAAATGGTAATCAGGTATTTGTTTCGGATGCGTTGCATTTCCATAAACCCCTTCCTTCTATAGTAGATTAGGCCATATTAGCCGAAAACAAGGGGGGGGGTAAAGCTATTGATTTTATTAGTGTTTACTTATGAATAGGGCGTGATGGCACAAAGTGCGGCATAAGATTCTTCGCTGCGCTCAGAATGACAGTTTTTTTAGAAGCGATTCTTAATTACTGCTTTACGTCGAATCCAAATTACCAGTAGTGACAGCAGGCAGAGTGATAGCGGGCTAGTGCTTCCACCCCCGCCTCCGCCACTTGAGCCTGAACCATCTAGTGTTAATCCCGAATCGTTCTGACAGCTGGTATCGCAACTGGTATTCCATTCATCGGGCAAACCATCATTGTCCGCATCCACTGAAGCGGCAATGTTAACAGGGAAAGCATCTGCATTATCGTCAATGCCATCATTGTCGTCATCGGCATCACATGCATCACCCTGGCCATCATCGTCAGTATCAGTCTGGCTGCTGTTTGCATCGGCTGGGCAATTATCAATGTGGTCATCGATGCCATCACCATCTAAATCTGTAGCGGGAATTGAAACGCTGCCATCAACAAAAACAGGATTGATTCTGCTGCCAGCGCTTGCCCAGGGATTTTTTTTGAGTTCAGACAATATCAAATCGGTACTTGAGCCAGCACTGCCAACAACCTGGAAATTGATTGTCGCGACAATGAAATCACCAGTGAGGTAAGCGAAAGTATTAACCATAATGCCTTCGACAGAACCGGTTGTATTATTGATAGTGCCAGTACTGTTCGCGTTTGAGCCTAAATTCCATACGGTCTCATCAATGGTTACAGATACAACATTAACTACGCTGGGATCAAAATTAACATTGACACCACCACCATCTACATCGCCGACAAAATCGCGGCCAACAACATCAAGACTAAAGCTGTCATTTTCATTAACGATATTATTGGTGTTGCTCCATGTGACTGTTGCAGCCTGTATATGCAGGCAGAAAAACAGGGGTAGAATGGTAAGGATTTTTATTTTCATCTGGATCAATATGATTATTTAATTCGTGCCAGTATAGGGTTTTTTGTTTGTAAATCATAATGTGGTTTTTTAATCAATCATCAATAAGAACTACACATTGGCGCCTTGTTTATTCGCGTGAAGTGGATTCCAGCTCGGTGATGGTCAATGCTTCAACACGTTTTGCTGATGGTTTTGAATATGGGTTGGGGGCTGAGATTGGAATTAGTACTGACAAGTTACATGCGCGTGGGCCGGTGGGATTGGAAGGGTTGACTAGTCAGAAGTATGTGGTTTTGGGGGATGGGCATATCAGAACTTGATAAACATATCGCTAGCTCAATAAAAAAGCAGCCATTCGGCTGCTTTTTTATTTTTATTGATGAATCGAACTTCTCACCAGAATAAATACATCAATTAAACTTTTACCTTTCTACGTACCAGAACAATAAGCAAAAGTGTCAGTGTCAGCATTAATGGATTCAGGCTACCACCACTGCTATCACCATTGGTATCCGTATTAGTGATCACGGTAAATGTGTCACTGATATCACCAATGTTAAGTGCTACATCTGTTGTGGTGTTGTAACTCGTTGATGAAGTGGTGCGAAGCGTGACGCTGTCACCATTATTCACAAAGCCTGCATCAGTCGTGTAGGCGCCACCGTTGATGCTGTACTCACCACCGGTGATTGAAATAGGTGCAGAAGCACCCAGGCCGTTAATAATAACTGTATTAGATGTCACCAGTGTATTCAGGAGAACATCAATTTTGTCGGTAAAACTAAAAGCATCTGGAACCGTATCGGTCATCGTGGTTACGCTCCAGGTGTCAACACCGTCACCTATTGTCACCACCACATTGGTAGTCATGTTGTAACTGGTTGATGAAGTAGTGCGCAGTTGCAGAGTATCACCATTAAAAGCGGTGCCTGCTGCCGAAGTAAACGCACCACCATTCAGACTGTATTCGCTGCCGGTGATAGAAATATTTACATCGGTAAGAACGCCGGTAATGTTCAGTGTCCCGGATGTAATAACGCTATTCAATGCAGTATCAGTCACACTGGTAAATGTCAGTGCGTCATTTGTGGTTTGTGAAATGAGGTAGAGTTCACTGTTGCTATCTTTATCAAGGGTATTAACAAACAGTCCTTTGTCGCCAACGGCTTTAATAATGGGGCTGATATGAGCGCTGCCTTCGACTATCGAAAGTAGTTTTGTTCCAGCCTCGGTACCGTCAGTCATCCATAATTCGGTGCCTTCGGTAGTATTGGTCGCTGTAAAATAAAGTACGCCATTGCCAGCGATCAAATGTTCAGGATGTGAGCTGCCTGATCCAGGCTCGATGTCTTTGACTATAGCCGTGCCTGCTTCG
>JAPHSZ010000162.1 GCA_026196545.1 Gammaproteobacteria bacterium | reverse complement strand
TGAAGCACATCGAGTTCCGTGAAGAATCTCGTTACCCAGGTTTCTACTATCGTGCAGACAAGAACTTTGTCGACGAAGAAAACTGGCACTGCTTCGTTAACTCTATCTACGACAAGAACACCAAGAAGTGGACATGCTTTAAGCGTGCACACGTTGATCTGGTAGACAAGTCTAAACTGTTCAAATAAATCCTGAACAGTAAGAGTTGAAGAGTCCGGGCACCTCACGGTGCCCGGATTTTTTTATTAAGGGATAGATACAATATTCTTAATAAATAAGGTTTTATGATTCATCAGACCCTTGAAAAACGAGTCTTAAAACCTTATTTACACTGTTTCTGTATTTAAATAATCAGAACTACCGTAAACCCAAAACTATTTTTAATATCAGGTGATGTTATGAGTGACGAACAATTCGACCTTCCCCACAACAGTCCGGTTCAACCTACCCGTCTTGAACTTGAAGACAAAATCAAATTCCGCTGCCATAAAGACATTTCATGCTGGAACCAGTGTTGTGCAAGAGCCGATGTAACACTGGCACCCTATGACATTATCCGCCTGAAAAAACACCTGGGTATCGATTCCACCGAGTTCCTTGCCAAATACTCAGTACCATTTGAAATTGATGCCCACGGCATTCCCGGCATCAAACTGCGTACCGATGACTCGGGCGCCTGCCAGTTTATGACCGATCAAGGTTGTTCAGTCTATGAAGATCGCCCAACTGCCTGTCGTTATTACCCTTCAGGCCTGCTATCGATGCGCGCCCTCGGTGAAGCCGATGACGAGCAACACTTTTTATTGATTAAGGAAGATCACTGTAAAGGCCACGATGAAGACAATATCATCACTATCGCTGATTACCGAAAGGAACAGGGTGTTGAAGAGTTCGATGAATTAAATCGCGACTATTACCGCATCATTCTGAAGAAGAAATCAACCGGCCCGACTATCGGCGCACCTTCAGAAATGAGCCTGCAGCTGTTCTTCATGGCCAGCTACGATGTCGACCGCTTCCGCCGGTTTGTTATGAGTGATGCTTTTGTAAAAATGTACGATCTCACCGATGAAGAGTACGAAGTACTTGAGAAAGATGATGTTGAGTTAATGAAGTTTGGCTTCATTTTGATGAAGCAGGTTTTCTTTGGCGAAATGGAAATCAAGGAACGCGAGGGTGCCTGGGAAAAACGCGCAGAAGAACGCCGTGAAATTCTTGAGTACCGCAAACAGGCTGAAATTGCCGAGTACGAAAAGAAGCAGGAAGAAGCACGCAAGGCTGCAATCGATTCAGGCACCGAACACGCAGAAGATTAACAACGATGAGTTTTTCAGTAAAAGTAGGCATTCTTTCCGATACCCACGGCCATCTGGATGAGCGTATCGCTACCCTGATAGCCGATTGCGACTTTGCCATACACGCCGGTGACATTTGCGGTGCGCACATACTTGAACAGCTAAGCCCTCGCATCGACGTGGTTGCTGTAGCGGGTAATAATGATTACCCATCCCTCTGGCATGAAGATGAAACAGATGTAGTATCTGCTCTGCCTAAATCCACCCAGCTGCAATTGCCCGGCGGCACGATCATTATCGAACACGGTCACCGTCTGGGAAATCACCCTGACCATGACCAGTTCCGCTGGGATCATGCTGAAGCCAAACTGGTGGTTTATGGCCACACACACAAACGCATTGTCGACCAGACAGCCGAACCCTGGGTGGTCAATCCCGGTGCGGCGGGCAAGGCCAGAACCCACGGCGGCCCTTCCTGCCTGATACTGCACGCTTCCGAGACTGACTGGCAGATTGAAACTGTGGTATTTGCAGAATCGAAAGCCGCCTGAAAGCGCTAAAGCAGAAACAAATAATTCAGTAGCAATTCCCTGTTTTTCTGGCTGCTGAAAATCATATTATGCCGGCCTGTGATGACCTGAAGCTTCTTTGGCTCAATCGCTGCCTCGTATAAAGCCTCAGCATGCTCAAAAGGAATAATCTCATCCTGCCTGCTGTGCATCAGCATCAGGGGGATGGGGGCAATCTGCGCGACTGAATCAAGAGGACGATAACTGTTGTCTACGGTGAAGGATAACGGCCACTGAAACAACCAGGTTAGCCAACTGGTGGACAGAACGTCCTGCGTAACTTCATGATAATCAGAAAAAGCTTCGACAGTAATCAGTGTTTCTATCCTATGTTTAAACCCGCTATGCGCCACAGCATGAATGGCCAGACTCCCGCCCAGACTGTGCCCCATAATGATTAGTTTTTTAGCCTCAGGCAACTGCCCCACGCTGTAGCCAATCATCAGCTCCATATCATCGATTACAGCATCGAGCTTGGCTTCCCCCCCCGACTGGCCATAACCCCGATAGTCAAAAAGATACACATCATAACCATGACCGGTTAACCAGTGAACATTGGCAAAATGTGTCGAGATATTCTCGGCATTGCCATGAAAAAACAGAATTGTACCTCGTGATTCGGCACTGGCCAGTAATTTCCAGCCATGCAACCTGATCTGTTCATCAGTTTCAAGCATTACATCTTCATACATCACACCGAGATTATCCGGCGTTATGTATTGAATGCGATGCGGCTGAAACAGAAGATGGGTACAGGCTGGCAGTATCCCTGAAAGCATCATGATCAAAAATAGTCGCAAGCAACTTGATGCTATGTTATTGATTTCATAGAGGAACATATTTTATAAACTTCGCTCTTTAAACCTGTCCAGTCTGGCATCTTAATCTATTTTGAAGATCTAATAAAAACATCGACTATATGAAGCACTACCCTTTTTATTTTTATGGTTATTTAATAAAAAATAAGTTCGAAGACAGGCTTGCAAGCGTACCAAGACTTGCCTTATGATCAAGGCTCGTTTTGCAAAGAAGAATATTCTTCCTATGGAGATCAATAATGAAAAAGACGATTATTAGTATTGCACTGTTAGGCCTTTCCTCATCAGCAATGGCAGAAGCCCCCGGTGGCCCAGACTGTGGTTGGGGTAATATGTTATTTGATGGACAATCAGGTATTGGCCCACACTTCCTGGCTTCAAGTACCAATGGTACTTCAGGCAACGCCACCTTCGGCATGACCACTGGTACCAACGGCTGTTCTGCCGATGGCAAACTGACTTATGGCGGCAAATCCCTGCTAGGCTCTATCATGGGTGAATTTACCGAAGATGTAGCTCGTGGTGAAGGTGAAGCACTGAACGCTGTTGCCGTTATGTACGGCGTAGAACAGGAAGATCGTGCCAGCTTTGCTACTGCGATGCACAACAACTTCCAGACTCTGTTCCCAAGCGAAGACGTAACTGCCGAAGAAGTGATGGCTTCCATGAATGAAATCATGAAAGCTGATGCACGTCTGGCGAAATACGCTGTTTAAAAGTTAGCTTTTTCAACTTTTATTAAAAGCCCCGTTTCTTCTGATTCGGGGCTTTTTTTGAAATATACTTTTTAATAAAAACTCACCCTGCCCGGCAAATAATGCAGTCCATTTGTATCAAAAATCTGTGCCTTAAATTTGTGTTCTTTTTTTTCCTGTGTATTTCATTTCTATGCTTTGCATCACCAGGCTATGCCAATAGCGATTATATTGAATCACTCCAGCAAAGCGCCATTGACCAGAAACTCTGGCAGAAAAAAGAATGGATAAACCTGCTGCACTACGATGTAATTGATCAGGAAGATGAACAATACATCAGTCAGGTTGATGATAATCGTTTTTTTAACGCAAAAGACGGGAAAACCAGTTCAAAAGCCGAGCTACTGAAAACCATCTCCGCGTTTTTTGATGCTAACGCAAGTGGTGACAATCATGCCCTGTGTCGATTCATTGCCCGTTTTGACTGGCTAAATAAACAGCTGTCATTTAACCAGGAAAAACTTCCTGTAGTGCACTGCAAATTGTACAAAGAGTGGCGTGAACAGGTAGATGCTGATCACATCACCATGGTATTTCCCGCCTACCACCTCAACAGCCCTTCTTCCATGTTTGGTCACACGCTGTTAAGGGTGGATAAAAAATTTGGCAACAATCAATCTGACTGGCTGTCCTATTCGATCAGTTTTGGCGCCGAAACCAATACCGACGACAACTCAATTTTTTACGCATTTAAAGGCCTGGCCGGTGGCTATCCCGGTGTCTTTATTGTTACGCCTTATTTTAAAAAAATTCAGGAATACAATCGTATTGAAAACCGGGACATCTGGGAATACCCGCTGAACATTACCGCCGAAGAAACCCACCGCATGCTACAGCATCTTTGGGAACTCAAGGAAATGAACTTTGATTATTTCTTTTTTGATGAAAACTGCTCTTATCGTTTGCTGGAATTACTGGAAGTAGCTCGGCCCGGTATTGAACTCACCGATGACTTTGAGCTGACCGCAATACCTGTTGATACAGTCAGGGCAATCGAACGTGCCAACCTGATCCAGTCCATTAGCTATCGCCCTTCTCAGGCCACTGCACTACAGCACCTGCTCAATGGTATGAATGAAGAAGAAAAAGCACTGGTGCTTGAGCTGGCAGAAGATTTAAATGCAACTGAATCAAAAAACTTTAAAAAACTGGACGCAGCCCAACAGCATAAGATTATTGACGCTGCTTATAAGTATATCCGCTACCAGCAAACGGGAGAGGCACGCGACCCTGTGCTAGCCAAACACAGCTACCAGTTACTCAAAAAGCTCAACAGCTATCCCGCATCAAAACCACCTATTTATAACACACCCACATCACCTGAACTGAGCCATAATAGCCGCCGCCTTTCTTTCAGCGTGGGTGAGCGACTAAAACAGGGTTATGGTGAATTAAGTTATAAATTCTCATTCCATGACCTGGAAGACAATGAACACGGTTTTTTGCGTGGCGCGCAAATTAATATGGGAAATATTCAGCTGCGAGCAAATCGTCATGACACAAAACTTCATCAGTTTGATGTAATCGATATTTTTTCTATCACGCCACGCACCGATTTTTTTCAGCCGCTTTCGTGGCGCGTCTACACAGGCTGGGAGCGACAGCCTACTGGATTAAAAGACCAACTGGTTTCACACGTTACAGGCGGCGCAGGGGTATCTTATGAACTCTGGCAGGACAGCCAGGTTTATGGGCTTGCCATGCTACGTCTGGAGCATAATAACGATATGAATAACAGTATTGAGCCGGGTATTGGTTTGTTAACGGGCCTGCTACACCACTTTGGTAGCAGCACCGCACATATAGAATTGAGCGGTGAACAGTTCAAGGATGATATCTACCGCGTAAGAAGTTCGTATACACATAACTTCGTTATCAGCACTGATCATTCATTAAAACTAACAGCCAGACGCGAATGGCATTCTTCGATCAGGTTCTCTGAACTTAATTTGAGTTATCAATATTATTTCTAAAAATAACACTAGGAAAAATATAAATAATTAACCGCATCACCTTTCTTTATGGCCTGGTCCGGCATTGCTTCTACCAGCCCATCCGCCCAGCAGGCAGAACTCAGCACCCCCGATCCCTGATGCGGATACAAAGTAGCAAGCAAACCTTTATCAGATTCAAGCAAACGAACACGCAAATATTCCTGCCTTTTTACACTTGGCCATTCAAAGTCTGAAATCACTGGCATTTTGATAGGAAAATATTTGTCTGCACCCTGCAGCTTTAGAATCAGGGGTTTTACAAATAACAGAAAAGTAACAAAAGTTGAAACCGGGTTGCCCGGCAGCCCCATAAAAATGGCATTACCCACTTTACCGTAAGCTACTGGTTTCCCAGGCTTCATGGCAATGCGCCACATTTTCAGTTCGCCCAGTTGCTCCAGTGCAATGCGAACATAATCTTCTTCACCGACTGAAACGCCACCGCTGGTCACTACCAGGTCAGCCTCCGATGACGCCTGTTTTAAAACTTCAAGCGTCGCTTCCAGTGTATCCGGTACGATACCCAGGTCTAAAATCTCGCAGCCGGTTTCCTGCAACAACCCTTTAACAGTATATTTATTGGAATTATAAATCTGGCCGTCACCGAGTTTATTGCCCGGCTCGATGATTTCATCCCCGGTAAAAAATGTCGCCACTTTTAATTTTCTTGTGACGTGAACCTCTGCCATGCCCACCGATGCCAGCAAGCCCAGTTCCTGCGGCCTGAGTTTATGGCCGGCTTTGAGCACCACACTGCCCTTTGAAATATCTTCACCTGCACGACGAATGTGCTGCCCTGCATTAACAGACTTATTAATAATGACCTGATCACCATCACGACCACAGTGTTCCTGCATCACCACCGCATCTGCATCCGGCGGTACCGGCGCACCGGTAAAAATTCTTGCCGCTGTACCGACTGCCAATTGACTACCTACCTGGCCGGCAGGAATACGTTGCACCACTCGCAGTTTGGCCCCGGCTTCAACACAATCGGCGCTACGCACCGCATAACCATCCATTGCACTATTATCGTAACCGGGCACGTTAATGGTAGAACTCACATCTTCAGCCAACACCCGACCCAGTGCATTTTCAATACCCAGCCTTTCTGTCTGCTCAAGGCCGGTTGTTGGCTCGAGTATGCGGGTAATGGCATCATCAACAGAAATTAATGACGGCGATGAACAACAATCTTCTGACACACTCACATCTAAACTCACTATCTACGTTTTTATTTTTCCAGCAACCGTGGCATCAGCTCAACCATGTTGCAGGGACCATTTCGGTAATCAACCTGAGGCCCGATAATTTCATCCCAACCAGTTCGGCAGGCTCCTGTCGAACCCGGCAGACAGAAAACAAAAGTACCATTTGCAGTACCGCCCAATGCGCGTGAAGCCACGGTAGAAGTTTTGATATCCTGATATGAAAGCCAGCGGAACAGTTCACCCACACCTTCAATTTCCTTATCCAGCAGTGGCCTGACAGCTTCTGGCGTGATATCCCTGCCGGTCAGGCCGGTTCCACCCGTGGTGATAATGATATTGACCCTGTCATCGGCGATCCAGCGAGAAATCACTTCCCTGATTTTATAGATATCATCAATCACAATTATTTTTTCAGCGCACTGATGCCCCGCTTCGGTCAGACGCTCGACCAGCACCTTTCCAGAGGTATCATTCTCTTCTGTCCGGCTATCAGACACGGTCATCACTGCAATATTAACGGGGACTAGCTTACGTTCACTCATAATTCACACTTCTTCATTAGTTCAATAAGGCTTTCTATTTGAAATTGCATTGTTTCACCATCACACCACCAGGAACTGATGCAAATCAAAAGAAGTGATTTTACTACAAAGCCATCAGCTATAAGCCCCTATGCATTGCCGTTTTATTATTGACCTGGATCATGATTATATATTTGCAGCTATGTAGCATGGCTGCTATCAGAATATTGTCTGTCCAATTATGAATTTAGAACAACCCAACAACAGGGCCGCACTCATTGACCCTTTCCAACGAAAGATAGAATATCTGCGCCTGTCTGTCACAGACAAATGCAATATGCGCTGCTTCTACTGCATGCCAAAGGGCTTCAAGGACTTTGAACAACCCGATCACTGGCTGACTTTTGATGAGATTGAGCGTGTTATCGGTGTTTTTGCTGAGCTCGGCGTTTCCCGGATCAGACTAACTGGCGGCGAACCACTGGTGCGCAAAAACCTTGATGAACTGGTACACCGCATTCATCAACTGCCCGGGGTGGAAGATCTATCGCTGAGCAGCAATGCCACACTACTCTCGCAGCATGCCCATTCATTACACCATGCAGGTGTATCACGCCTCAACGTCAGCCTGGACTCACTTAAACCAGAACAGTTCAAAAAAATTACCGGTAGCGAGCTACAACCCGTACTTGATGGCCTGATGGCAGCAAAATCAGCGGGTTTCAGTCCAATCAAGATCAACATGGTGGCGATGAAAGGCATCAATGATGACGAATTCGAAGACATGGTTGAATACTGTATCGACAATGACTTCACCCTGCGCTTCATAGAGACCATGCCGGTCGGTGATAGTGGCCTAAACGCCACCAACCACTACCTTGATCTGGCCGAGGTTAAAGACCGATTAGCCCAACGCTTCGATTTAATCCCCGGTGTTATGCCCGGTGGCGGGCCTGCTCGCTACGTTCAGGTAAAGAACACCAGCTTGCGTATTGGCTTTATCACCCCCATCTCACAGCACTTTTGTGAAACCTGTAATCGAGTTCGGCTGTCAGTTGATGGCACCCTGTATCTATGTCTCGGGCAGGAACACAAATATGAACTACGACCACTGCTGAGGCAGGGCATCAGTGATGATAGTTTGAAAAATGCCATTATGGAAGCAATTGCCATCAAACCAGAAAAACACGAGTTCAAAAATCATCCCGGCCAGGTGGTGCGCTTTATGAATATGACGGGTGGTTAAATCACAATAAAACACAATGTTGTTAATTCTTACTATTAACAATATAACTTCATTACCACATTGTAATTATCTAATAGTCCAGTTTTACAATGAAACTAAAAGCTATATATAAAGTACTCATGCCTGATCATGACATGGGTCAAAACCAGCATGAGAGCGCGCAAATAGGCATATTTTCAATATGTGTTTTTTAGTTGACGTATGTCAAAGACACCCCGAGCATTTAATAATATCGTCTCACCCGTATGATTTTTTAAACAAAGCACTGCACTTTCCAAATTAATAAGAATACGCTTAATAATCGGAAACAAAATAGGAGTCAAAATTGATGAACGTAAAACTAAAGACAAAATACGGAGCGGCCTTACTCGCTGTTTGCGTAGGCATGACAGTGTCATCCGGCACTGCTTTCGCCAAAAAGAAAGCATTCAAACCGCTTAATGATGCTGAATTTGAACAAGCAAAAAGTATGTACTTCCAGCGTTGCGCGGGTTGTCATGGTGTTTTGCGTAAAGGTGCCACAGGTAAAAATCTGGAGCCAAAACCAAACAAGGCCAAGAAAACCAAAGGCACACTCAAAGCTGGCACCAAGAAACTTGCCAAGATCATCTCTCAGGGTACTGAAGGTGGCATGAACAACTTTGACGATATCTTCAGCAAGCAGGAAATCAATCTGCTGGCTCGCTACATCCAGATGGAACCACCCATTCCACCAGAAATGTCTCTGGATCTGATGAAAAAACGTCATAAAGTTTTTGTACAGCCTAAAGACTACCCAAGCAAACCACTGCACGGCCGTAACTGGCAGAACTTCTTCATCGCCATCGAGCGTGATGTAGGTAAGATTGCCATCATCGACGGTGACAAAAAAGAAGTGGTTGCTCATGTAGATACAGGTTATGCGGTACACGTACTGAAAACTGTAGAACATCATGAAACCCTGCACGCCAAAGACGCTGGTCGTTTCTGGTACATCATGGGTCGTGATGGCATGATGACTAAAGTCGATTTATGGCAGAACCCAGACAAGATGAAGGTTGCTTCCGTACAGATTGCTTATGACGCACGTGACGTTGCCGTATCAGGTGATGGCAAGTACGTTATCGGTGGCGGTTACTGGCCTCCTCATTTCGTTATCGCTGATGCTATGACCATGGAGCCTCTGAAAGTGGTTTCTGCTCGTGGTGTGAACGTTGATGGCGAGTACGTTAACGAGTCTCGTGTTGCTGCTATCTATGACACTCCAAAAGCTACCAGCTGGCTGGTTGCTATGAAAGAGTTAGGTCAGATGTGGCAGGTAGATTACAGCGATCTTGATAATCTGAAGATTGCCAAGATCGACTCAGCCAAGTTCCTGCATGACGGCTTCTACGATCCAACTGGTCGTTACTTCCAGATCGCTGCTAACGCATCTAACAAGATGGTAGTTGTTGATACAGTAACCCAGAAACTGGAAGCTATGATTGATGTTGACAAGAAACCTCACCCAGGTCCAGGCGCTAACTGGAACGACCCTAAGTGTGGTCCTGTAAGTGGTACAACCCATCTAGGTGTTGGTAAAGTGACTGTTTGGGGCAACGACCCTAAAGGCCACAAAGACCAGGCATGGAAGATCTGCTACGAAGTTGACACAGACGGTGCTGGCGTATTCCTGCGTACCCATCCTAAGAGCAAGTATGTATGGGCTGACCAGACTAAACACCCAGAACCTGCAATCCAGCAGTCAGTTAAGGTTATTGACAAGAAGACTCGCAAGGTTGTTAAAACCATTCAGCTGACCAAGAAGAAAGGCTACGCAGCCGTTCACTTTGAGTTCAACAAAGATGGTACTGAAGTTTGGGCTTCTGTCTGGAACCGCGCTGATAGCCTGAAAGACAACGGTGAAATCATCATCTTTGATGCTGAAACACTGGAAGAAAAAGCACGTGTTAAAGGTCTTTACGCTCCAACAGGTAAATTCAACGTGTATAACCGCGTAAACCATGTAACTTAATGAATAAATAAGTTACGATGTAAAGAAATGGGGCGGACATGCATATGTATGTCCGCCCTTCTTCTAACAAAATCATGTATTACATAAGGGACTTTATAAAAAGGTTCCTTTTCTAATACACAACAACAATATCAAGGCGAGCATTAAGTATGACTAATTCATCGAGGAAATTCGGATTAATGTCAAGGAAGGTCCTGATGGGCACCACTCTAGGTGCGGCTCTATTTTTCATGATTGTCGGTGTCATCTTCTGGGGTGGCTTTAATACTGCCATGGAAATGACCAACACCATGGATTTCTGTATCTCGTGTCACGAGATGGAAGAAAATGTATATCAGGAATATAGAAAGACCATTCACTTTACCAACCGTAGCGGTGTTCGCGCCGCCTGTTCTGACTGTCATGTACCTCGTCCATGGGTACATAAAGTCATCCGCAAAATTCAGGCCAGCAACGAAGTACTGCACAAGGTACTGGGCACTATTGATACGCCCGAGAAATTCAACGCTAAACGCCTGACTCTGGCAAAAAATGTCTGGCGTGCAATGAAATCAACCGATTCTCGTGAGTGCAGAAACTGTCACGATTTTGACTCCATGAACCCTGCGGACCAGAAAAAACGCTCACGCAAACAGCATGCCAATGCGATGGAAGATGGCAATACCTGTATCGATTGCCACAAGGGCATTGCGCATAACAAGGTGCATGACAAGCTGACCGAACAGGAGCTGGAAGAAATCTCAAAACCCGTTCCAGAGAACAAGCGCCCCATCGCACCACAGTGGCAGGCATTCATCGATAACGGCAAAAAACTGGTAACAAATAAAGCTGACAAAAAAGCCAATGCACCTGCTGCTGAGCAGGCACTGGCAGCGCCCACTGCTGCTGAGCAGGCACCGGCAGCGAACGACGTTTCTGATGCAGCGCCCGCTGCCGCTGCAGCCAAACCTGCTGCTACAGCAGCATCAGGCTCAAGCATCGACTGGAGCGGCGTAGAACCAGCCGAAGTCACCCTGTTCTACCCGGGTCAGGCCTCGATAGAATGGATAATGACTGGTAGCGACCACGGTGGTAAACGCCCATTCCTGAAAGGCGACCGCTGCTTCGATTGCCACGAAGATGAAGAAGTTGATATCGGTGACCTGATTGTCACTGGTGATAAAGTTGAGCCTACACCTATCCCCGGCAAACGCGGCAGCATTGTAGTCAACATACAGGCAGCACACGATGCCGATAACCTGTACATGCGCTTCCAGTGGGAAGATGGTGAACACGCACCGATTCCATTTGCCGATGGCGGCAAGATGGATCCTGAAAACCCAGTCAAGCTGGCTATCATGCTGGCCACAGACAGCGAAGATGACCCTAAAGTGGAATTCGCAGAACGCGCTGGCTGCTGGCAGACCTGTCATCACGATGTTAACTACATGCCAGACCAGCCTGATAAATCAGCCCTGGCCGGCAGCAAACTCGACAGCAACAACGGCTTCACCAAGTACCTGAAAGAAAGCCGTACCGACATCGAGATCGAAGGCAAAGGCGGTGCAAAACGTGGTGGCTGGGACAAGCTGAAAGATGCCGCTGAAATTCAGGCCGCACTGGAAAATGGCTCGTTTATGGACCTGCTGCGCTACAAAGCCGGTACCGGTGAATCTGAAGACGGTTACATCCTGGCTGAGCGCGTCATGAGTGGTGGTCAGGGCGTAGACTTCACAGGCAGTCTGAATGATGGCATTTGGACAGTAGAAATGACCCGTAAACTGACTTCTGACAAGCCTGGCGATATCAGCATGGCGACCGACCAGATGTATAACATCGGTTTCGCGATTCATGATGATTACAGCAACAGCCGTTTCCATCACGTCTCTCTGGGGCTGAAACTCGGCTTCGATAATGAAGAGGATGCAGACATCAATGCCATAGGCAAATAACCACTATCTGACTCCAAACAGGGCCGCAAGGGAATTTTCCCTGCGGCCTTTTTTGTATGCCTAACCTCGGTTATGATTAGCCAGATGCTTTCAAGTAAAGAGGGTAAGGCAATGAAATGGCGATCACTATTACTAATTTTCATAATTTCGCTCAGCTCTTATACTGCCGTAGCAGCTGATGAGTCACCACTGGTTATCATCAAGAAATTCAAGTTCATACCGCAGGAAATTACGATTAAGCGCGGCCAGACACTACGCTGGGAAAACCATGAGAAACGCCAGTATCACAGCGTCTGGTTCAAAGCACTGGGCGAAGAGGAACCAGATGATTATCTCTTCCCTGATGATTCTTATGAACGCAAATTCGAAGAATCAGGCTCATTCCCCTACCGGTGCGGACCCCATGAAGAGATGACTGGAATAGTACACGTCACCGATTAATTAAAATACTGATGGTAAACAATAACATCCATGATCCACAAAGACTTTTTTCTGCGCAGTCTTTTCTGCTCGCTCGTTCTGACACTTTCTAGCCCATTACTCGCAAAGTCATCAGACAATGATATAAAAGACCTATACCGAAATAATTGCGCTGAATGCCACAATGAAAACCGTTTCGGCGCTATGGGGCCGGCACTATTACCAGAGAACCTGAAGCGCCTGCGCAAGAAAGCGGCGATTGAGGTAATCAAAAATGGCCGTGTTGCCACACAGATGCCTGCTTTTGGGGAAAAACTTTCAGACAAAGAAATTCAGTCACTGGTCGATTATGTCTATACCCCACTGGCAGAAACACCGGTATGGAGCATGGACCAAATCAAAGCCAGTCAGATCATCCATAACAGGGAAAGCGAGTTGTCTGACAAACCGGTCTTTGAAGTAGAAGACCTGCTCAACATGTTCCTCGTGGTTGAGCTTGGTGACCACCACGTCACCCTGCTCGATGGCG
>JAPHSZ010000049.1 GCA_026196545.1 Gammaproteobacteria bacterium | reverse complement strand
CGGCAGGGGCCGGTTCCTGGCCGATCTTACCGGCCGCGTTCTGTGCGTTCTGGCTGCGCACCGCACTGGCGATGTCACTGGTAGTCACGCCCAGCTGGGCCATGCGATCAGGCTTCAGCCAGATACGCATCGAATAATCCTGCGCACCGAAGATCGTCACATCACCGACGCCCTGTAGTCGTTTCAGCTCATCGACCACATTGAGACTGGCATAGTTGGAAATGAAGAGTCGATCCTGGCTGCCGTTTGGCGAAAAAATCGCCGCCACCATTAAAATATCAGTATTACGTTTCATCACTACCACACCATTGCGCCGCACCTCTTCAGGCAGACGCGCCTCAGCCGCCTTGACCCGGTTATTCACATCCTGGGTCGCCTTGTCGACATCGGTGCCAACATCAAAAGTCGCAGTAATAGTGATAGCGCCACTGGAGGCAGAGGTTGAATTGAAATAAGACAGCCCCTCAACACCGTTCAACTGTTCTTCGATGGGCGCAGCCACGGTACGCGCCAGCGTCTCCGCCGAAGCCCCCGGATAGTTGGCAGTAATCATCACCGTCGGCGGTGCGATCTGCGGATACTGCGCCACCGGCAACGACTGCGCCGCGACCAGTCCGGCGATCACGAACACAATCGAGATCACAGCGGAAAAAATCGGGCGCGAGATGAAAAATTTCGAGGTCATAATGAGTTTCGCTTTAGTGCCTGTCGGCAGGCACGGCCACTTCGCCCTGTGTCTTTGGTGTGACCGCCATACCCGGACGCAGTTTGATCAGGTTGTCGATAATCACCTGGTCCCCCGCCTTCAGGCCCCCGGTAATCACCCAGTCCTTGCCGCGCCATTCAGCAGTCTGCACCGGTCGTGGCGTGGCCTTGTTGTCCTTACCCAGCACCATCACCGAGTGGCCCCTGTCACTTTGCTGCACCGCCGACTGGGGCACCAGGAACATACCCTCGCGCTCACCCAGCAACAGCCGCGCACGCACGAACTGGCCCGGCATTAGCAGGTTGTCATTATTGGGAAACTCGGCACGCAGCTGCTGGGTACCCAGCAGTGGGTCGATGGTACTGGCAATATAGTTCAGATGACCACTCTGTGGATAGACCGAGCCATCGGGCATCAACAACTCAACACCGGAGATGGCTGCCGCATTCAGGCGTCCGCCAGGCAGACGGGCAACATCACTTTGCGCCAGGCTGAAACGCACCCAGATGGGATTGAGCTGATAAATTGACGTCAGCAGGCTATCACCATCTTCCGAAATCAGGTTACCTTCGGAGCGAAGCGCACGCCCGGTGGTGCCGGCAACCGGCGCAGTCACCGTCGTCCACGATAAATCGAGCCTGGCCTGGCGTAGCGCCGCCTGGGCAATCACATCCGCCGAAACGGCATTGTCGTAATCACGGCGACTGATCGCCTTTTGTGCCACCAGCCCCTCCAGCCGTTTCACCTCACGCGCCGCCATGTCGGCTCGCGCCTGCGCATCGGCCAGAGCAATCTCATAGGTGGTCGCATCAATCTGGAACAGTGGCTGCCCTGCCTTGACCGCTTCACCTTCCTGATACAGGCGCTTCAACAGGATGCCACCAACGCGGGCACGCACCTCAGTTTCACGTGCGCCCTCGGTCTGAGCCATCACTTCGATAGTCGCTGAAATAATCTGCGGCTGCATTTCCAGCACCGTCACCGACATCGGTGGTCGTGCCGGGGCCGACACCGGTGTTTCGGCATCCGAACAACCGCCCAGCAATAGACACAGGCTGGCACAAAGAAAAAATGGCTGAGCAGAATATCCCGACATTGATTTGAAACGCATAACTGGCTCCACGAAAATAAATGCACAACGATTATACATTCATAAGTGTATGTATAATAACATCCTGAAGTGTATGATATAAACAGCCATTAATTAGACACCGCGAGAACAACAAATGGCAAGAAAAACCAGGGAAGAAGCACAGCGAACACGCCAGCAAATCATTGATGCTGCCCGCACGACATTTAACCAGCACGGTGTCGCTCGCTCCTCACTGGCGCAGATAGCATCAGCCGCCGGCCTCACCCGCGGCGCGGTCTACTGGCACTTCAAGAACAAGGCCGAGCTGTTCCTGAGCATGCGTGAAGATGTCTTTGTACCAATGATAGAGCGCATGGATACGACACTTTTTTCCAATAGCTACAGTGACCCGCTAGATGCCATCGAAGCCGCGCTGAAGGATTTCTTCCTGGTACTGGATGAGTGCCCCAACTTACGGCAGGTACTTGAGATCATGGTACTGCGCTGCGAACAGGTCGATGAATTTGCCGAGATACAGGCCGAAATAGAACGACCCGGCCAGGAATTTCTACAGAAGATGGAAAAGGTTTACCAGAAAGCCGCAAGTCATGGCTCATTGCGCCCCGGCCAGCCAGCCTCAGCGCTGGCCCTCGATACCTGGGCCTTTATCAGTGGACTACTGCATGCCCTGCTCACGCGAGGCTTCGAGAAAAAACTAAAGCAACAGGTACCTGCCATGATCGTCACCCACATGCAGCTGCGTCGGGGTTAACCTGGTTATTGCTGTAAGACAAAAGGAAATATATGAAAAGCTAATAGCTATGCAATATAACTCAGCATATATATAAGAAGATTGACACCCACCAATATCAGAATAGCTATTCTAAAATTGAACCAGTCTTCATTTTCATCGGCTGGGCGGTTATCCATTTTTAATCTCCAGTTAGAATCGTTCCGGGAAAAAGTATATGAAAAACCAGGACTGGAAAAAATGAAGCAGTTTACAGTTATGTAAACTTAAACACTCTTAGATCTATAAAATTCCATAAAAAACTATCTTTAATAAATTACATTAACCTGCTCATCACTGAACAGGTGGCGCAACCTTCCGAGCAGGTCTTCATTTGGCTGTACCCGCCAGTCATCACCCAGTGTCATGCGTGTTAACTCTTTGCCACTATTGTACTGAATACAAACTGGACACTGTCCTTCCCTGTATGCCTGCAACACATCACTCAGGTTTCTGGTTAACTCTGCCTCTGACCATGAACCATTGGCTTTGGTTTTGTCGATGTTAATTTCCAGGCAGCGTGAAAACTTTTCACGCGCCTGGGTCATGTCATAAATGGCGCTGGCGACAATTCGATAGGAACCATTGAAATCATCGTAGGAGACCGGGCCATCGACGACCAGCAGCTTGTCTTTTTCCAGCAGGTGACTAAATTTTTCGTAGGCCTCTTCATAAATAACGACATCGATGCGTGCGGTGCGATCATCCAGCACGGCGGTGACGATTTTGCTGCCGCGCTGGGTTTTTCTTGTGCGCATGTTGAGCATCAGGCCGGCCAGGCGATACTCCCTGGTATTTTTTTTGCGATAACCGCCGTTGCCACCGCCACTGTCTTTGGGGGCAAAATCGGGGGCTTTGGCTAAAGTGAAATCGGTGAATTGCCTGATTTCGTTTTCGTATTTCTCGATGGGGTGGCCGGTTAAATACAGGCCCAGGGTTTCTTTTTCGTAGGACAGGCGCAGCTCATCATCCCACTCCGCCACCTTGACCATGTGTACCGCTTCCTGGTCATCTGAGGTTTCAACCGCACTAAACATGTCATCCTGGCCGGCGAGTGCATCTTTCTGGTTTTGTTCTGCCAGTTGCAGCACATTGTTTAAGCTGGCAACCAGACTGGATCGCCCTGCGCCCAGCTCATCCATGGCCCCGGCCTTGATCAGCGCCTCCAGTACACGCCGGTTTACTTTTCTGGTATCAGATCGGCGACAAAAATCATAAAGATCAATATAGTTTCCATTTTCCTCACGCTCCTTGATGATGCCTTCGAGCGCAGCTTCACCAACACCCTTGATCGCCCCCAGGCCATAGAGCACGGTTCTCGAATCGGGTACGCTGAAATGATACAGCGACTGGTTCACATTCGGTGGTATCACTTCTAGTTTCTGTTCGTGACAGTCTTCGATCAGGAATACGACTTTGTCGGTGTTATCCATGTCGGCCGACAATACCGCGGCCATAAACTCGGCGGGATAATGCTGTTTTAAAAATGCTGTTTGATATGACAATAAAGCATACGCGGCGGAATGCGATTTGTTAAAACCGTAACCCGCGAATTTCTCTACCAGATCAAATATCTTTATCGCAAGATTCGGATCGATACCATTATTTTTAGCGCCCTCTTCGAATACCGCACGCTCCTTAGCCATAACTTCGGGCTTTTTCTTACCCATGGCACGACGCAGCATGTCAGCGCCACCAAGCGTGTAACCGGCCAGCACCTGTGCGATTTGCATCACCTGCTCCTGGTACAGGATGATGCCATAGGTCGGTTCAAGAATCGGTTTGAGCGATTGATGCTGATAGGTCTTATCCGGATACGAAACTTCTTCGCGACCATGTTTGCGATTGATAAAGTTGTCGACCATACCCGACTGCAATGGACCCGGTCGGAAAAGCGCCACCAGGGCGATAATGTCTTCAAAGCTATCGGGCTTTAAGCGCGTGATCAGGTCTTTCATGCCGCGCGACTCAAGCTGGAACACGGCAGTGGTATTCGCGGCCTGCAATAAATCAAAGGTAGCCTGATCATCCATCGGTATTTGTTCGATGACCAGATGTGCTTCGCCGGTTTTGTCCCGCGCTTTATTAATGTGCTTCACTGCCCAGTCGATAATGGTGAGTGTACGCAGGCCGAGGAAGTCGAACTTGACCAGACCGACGGCCTCGACGTCATCCTTGTCGAACTGGGTGACAATACTCTGGCCGCCTTCTTCACAATAGAGCGGGGTAAAGTCAGTAAGCACGGTCGGCGAGATCACCACGCCACCGGCATGTTTGCCGGCGTTGCGCGACAGGCCTTCCAGCGACAGCGCCATGTCGATCAGGTCGTGCACGTCTTCCTCATCTTCATAAGCGGCGTTGAGTTCTTCTGACTCTTTCAGCGCCTTGGTCAGGGTCATGCCTATTTCAAACGGCACCATTTTGGCGATGCGGTCGACAAAACCATAAGGCTGGCCCAGTACCCGGCCAACATCACGCACCACCGCCTTGGCCGCCATCGAACCGTAGGTAATAATCTGCGAAACACTGCGCCTGCCGTATTTTTGCGCAACGTAATCAATAACGCGGTCGCGGCCTTCCATGCAGAAGTCGATATCGAAGTCAGGCAGCGAGACACGTTCGGGATTGAGGAATCGCTCGAACAGCAGGTCGAATTCCAGTGGATCGAGGTCGGTGATTTTCAGTGCATAGGCGACCAGCGAACCGGCACCGGAGCCACGGCCCGGCCCCACCGGAATGCCGTTATCTTTCGACCACTGGATAAAATCGGCAACGATCAGGAAATAACCGGGAAAACCCATGTCGATGATGACTTTAATCTCGACCCGCAGGCGCTCTTCGTACTCGGCCTTGCGCACTTCATAATCTTCGGCAGTCGGGTCGAGCAGGGTTTCCAGTCGCCACGCCAGGCCCTCTTCCGAGAGCCGGGTAAAATAAGTTTCGATGGTGTCGCCTTCCGGCACCGGGAATTCGGGCAAGACACTTTTACCCAGCCGGGTCACCAGATTGCAGCGTTTGGCAATCTCGACGGAGTTTTCCAGCGCTTCGGGAATATCCTCAAACAGCGCCTGCATTTCTTCGGCAGTGCGTAGATATTGCTGGTTGCTGTAATTCTTGGCTCGGCGTGGGTCATCCAGGGTGCGACCACCATTGATGCAGACCCGTACCTCATGGGCATCGAAATCTTCAGCTTTGAGGAATCGCACATCGTTGGTGGCGACCACGGGTGTGCCGGTCTGCAAAGCCAGCTCGACCGCCTCAACGATATAGGCCTCCTCATTTTCACGGCCGGTGCGGATCAGTTCCAGATAGAAGCTATTCGGGAATACCGACTTCCAGTGCTCCAGCCGCTCACGCGCCAGGTCTTTCTGCCCGGCCAGCAGGGCACGGCCAATCTCACCTTCACGGCCACCAGAGAGCGCAATCAGGCCTTCAGAAAACTCTTCGACCCAGGCCGATTGCACCATCGGCACACCGCCGTGCTGGCCTTCAAGATAACTTCTGGAAATAAGCTGACTGAGATTGAGATAGCCTTCACGATTCTTACACAGCAGCACCAGGCGGTACGGCAGGCCCTGCTCGTCTTCCTGGCGCACCCACAGATCAACGCCGATGATGGGTTTGATGCCCGCCGCCAGTGCCGCGCGGGTGAACTTGACCATGGCGAACAGGTTGCTCTGGTCGGTCAGTGCGGCCGCAGGCATGTGATCACCGGCCAGCGCCGCCATCAGTGGTTTGACGCGCACCATGCTATCGACCAGCGAGTACTCGGTATGGACTCGCAGATGGATAAAGCTCAGTGCTTTACCGCTAACTGATTGATTCTGTGATGCTTCTGTCAATGCCTGTCTCACAAAAATATTTATTTTCAGCGCCCAAAATCAGGCTCAAAATGAAGCTCAAAGTGTACCTGAATCAGGCTGAAATATTGAAGGAAATTAGCGTATCAATTATCTTTTTCCAGACACCGCCTAACCGGCGCATAACTACGGCGGTGTTCGGGACAGGGTCCGTGTTCGGCCAGGGATTCCATATGGGCTTTGGTGGGATAGCCCTTGTGTTTGTCGAAGCCATAATGCGGATACTGCTCGTGCAAGGCCGCCATTTGCGCATCACGCTCCACCTTGGCCAGTATCGAGGCGGCACTGATCTCGGCGACACGGGCATCGCCCTTGATGATGGCGGTAACGGTATGGCTGATTTCCGGGCAACGGTTGCCGTCGATGAAGACGTGATCCGGCACAATCTTTAACCGTTCCACTGAGGTTTTCATCGCCAGCATGGTCGCCTGCAAAATGTTGATGCGATCGATTTCATCCGGACTAATACTGACCACCGCCCAGGCCTGGGCGTGCTGTTTGATCTGTTCGGCAAGGGCTT